>NZ_JBWKNR010000013.1:0-229852 GCF_059415665.1 Pseudomonas sp. GW821-FHT10B02
GATACCCCGTAGCGACGCCGCAGCGAGGGGACCCGAAGCGCAGCGTAGGGCCCCTGGTGGGGCAAGCCCTTTGTGTTACTTTGGGCTGGGCCGGCACACCGGCGTTTGCCAAAGTAACCCGCCGTAAGGGCGGAAAGGTGATTCAGCGCCACCGCCGCAAACGGATCAGCTCAAAAACCTAAACGCCCCCCAAAAAAACGAACTACTTACGCAATCGCCGCCATCCCAACACCACCCCACTGACGCTGAGAATCAGCCCTCCAACACTGAAGACAATCATCCAGATATCCCAAACCGGCCGCCGCTGGAGCAACGGCAACCAGTCCCAGCTATGCAACAAGGCAAACAACCAGCGTGATACCCGCTTGGGTTGATCGAGCACACCAAGCATCTCCCCGGTGTACAGATCCAGATGCAACCAGGTCTGTTGCGGATCATCAAAGCGCACCCGCAACACCGGCAAACGCTTTTCCAGATGCCCGAGCATGCTCTGCTCAGCCCGTGCGTAATAGTAAAAGTCGTAGCTATCGAGTAGCTCACTGTGCATCCGCCCTTGCGGCAAAACCGCCTGCGCAGCGCGTTCCAGCACCTCCCTCGGCAAGCGGTTATGCACCTGCCCGTCGACCATCGACAGCACCCGGGTACGACCACCACCGTCATGCCCGATCAGATAACCCTCACCACCGACCAGACGCCACTCCAGCTCCCGCGCCACCAACCCTTCATCGGCAAACCGTGAAAGCGCCCGGGCCGCGGAAATCGGAAAGGCCTGGGCCTGCAACGGCCCGCCTTGATACGCCGCGGTGTCCAGTGGTGTTGAACTGCTGAAAATCCGCCAGGGATTCATCGACATCAAGCCACTGAAGATCCAGGTGATCGCCAGCACACCAAACAGCAAACCACCGATATGGTGCCAGCGGGCAAACCCCCGATAGGGCGAACGCGAGCCGCTGCGGTAGGGTTTGCTGATGCGCCAGCGCAGCACACCGATCACCGCCCCAAGCACCGCCATGAGCGTGGCCGTCAGCGACAGGTAGATCAGCAGATTGCTCCACCAGCCATCCACGCCGATGCCACGCAGCGGGTACAGCCAGTGCAGCCAGGCGCCGACCAGGTTCCAGCCGCGTTCCAGCGCGCGGGCATCGCGGACCACTGCGCCGGTTTGCCCCGAGATGTACAACAGGGTGCCGTCGGCATCGGCAAGCTGTACCCGCTGCAACGGCCGGTCGGCATCCAGCGCCCGGGAATGGCTCCAGAGGTCTTCCTGCACCGGCCCCCGATAAACCGCTGCTGCCAATGGATCGTACTGGCGAGCGGCGGCCAGGGCCCAATCGCGGTCGGAAAAGTTCACGCGCTGGCCGGTGCGGGCATCCACCGCGACATTGCTGCGGCCCGGATAGCTGAACAGGTAGCGCGGCTCACCGGCCACGGTGCTGAGGCGAATGCTGGCGGGGGCTCGCTGCGGATCGGCTGCGGCCAGCGCGACGCTCAGGTCGACGCAGCAGTCCTGCAGGCTGAGCACCGGCAGATGGCTCAGGTGCTCTCGCGGTGTCAGCTTGGGATAGCCGACATAGAGCATGACCACGCCCGAGAAAAACCACAGGGCCATGAACAGACACAGGCCGATGCCCAGCCAGCGGTGCCACAGGTACAGGTAACGTTTCATCGTCGGCGTCCTAGAAACGTGTCTGCACGGCCAGTTCCAGGGTCCGCGGCGCACCGAGGTAGAGCATGCTCGAACTGGTCCAGCGCGCGTACACCTCGTCGGTCAGGTTGCGCACCCGGGCGCTGATGCGGGTGTCGGCATCGACCTTGTAGCCAACGAAGGCACCGAAGACGGTGTAGGCCGGTGCATAACGGGTGTTGGCCGCATCGGCATACACCGATGACACGTAGCGGCTATCGCCGCCCACTTGCCAGCTGGGGTCGATGTCGTAGGTCAGCCACAGGTTGGCGACCCGCTCGGGGATGTTGGTCGGGGTATTGCCCTTGCGCGAGACGCTGGTGCCGCCGACGTTTTCATTGAACTCGTCGTACTGGGCATCGACATAGGCGAAGTTGCCCTCGGCCAGCAGTTGCGGGGTGACGCGCAGGGAGGCGGCCAGTTCGATGCCGCGTGATGATTGCTTGCCCACCGGCTGGGTGACGCCGGGGTTGGCCGGGTCGGCGGTGGCCAGGTTCTTGCGCTCGATGTGGTAGGCGGCAACAGTGGCAGCGCCACGGCCGTCGAGGAAGCTGAACTTGCTGCCCACCTCAACCTGTTTGCCGGTGCTCAGGTCAAAGTCGCGCACCTGGGCGAACGTTGCGGTGGTGAGGATGCCGGCGGGCGGGTCGGCGGCGGTGCTGTATTGCACGTAGACGTTGGCCGCCGGCGTCAGCTCGTAGACCAGGCCAACACGTCCGGTGGTGGGTTCGTAGATGCGCTTGAAGTCGCGCGGATTGTTGGCGTCGACAGTGCGATAGTTGTGAACCTGCAGGTCGATATGGTCGTGGCGCAGGCCGGTCAGCAGTGACAGGCGATCGGTCAGTTGCAGGCGGTTTTCAAGGAAGGCGGCCCAGGTGTCGACGGTGTTCTGGCGGTTCTTCTGGTAGCCCGGGACCATGCCTTTGAGGTCGTAGAAATGACCGGGCTCGAAGTTTGCCGGGTCGACGCTGTCGAACACCCCGGTGACCGAACGCGGATAGTTCATCTGCACGTTGTGGCTGTAGTCGACGCCGCTCGACCACTGGCTGTTCATGCCGAACAACTGGCCTTGGTGCAGCAGTTCGATACGGTTGCCGTTGAGCTCCTGGTCATGGCGCTGCAACAGCGCGTTGGAGCGTTTGACCTGACTGTTGTCGGCGTTGTAGGCGTAGGTCTCGAGGTTGCGGAAGTTTCGCTCGGTGTTGTAGTGGTAGAGCGTGTTGCGCAGCGAAGTGTCGTCGTTGAAGCGGTACTCGGTGATCGAGCGCAGCCAGCGCACGCGTTGTTCGTAGCGGCCGTCCTCGACGTTGTAGTTTTCGAAGCGGCGGCTTTCGTCGACCTTCATTTCGCCACCCAGCGGGTTGAGTACCGGGCTGCCCCAGTAGGGGCTGTCGACGCTTTCGTTCTGGTATTCCAGGGCCAGGGTGTGCGACAGCTGGTCGTTGATGTCGGTCAGCAGCGAGAAGGCCACACTCCAGGCGTCGCGTTCTTCACGGTCTACGTAGCCATTGCTGTGGGTGTGACTGAAGTCCAGGCGGGCATAGTTGCGGATGCCGTCGCCGTCATTGAGGGCATGGTTGAAACCGAACGAGGTTTCGCTGCTGTCGTAGGAACCGTACTTGATGCGGCCTTCGTTGAAGTTCTCGTCGCGGCTGGCCAGCTTGGTGATGTAGTTGATCGAGCCACCGACGGCGCCGGCGCCGAACAGAAAGCTTGAAGGCCCGCCGATGGCTTCGACGCGGTCATAGATCCAACTGTCCACCGGGCGCGCGGCAATCGAGTCGTACTGCACGCTGATGCCGTTGAACAGTTGGGTGATCTGCGCCCCGGAAAAACCGCGGTAGGCCACCGACCCTGCCGAGCCCGGTGGCGAGGCGGCGGTCATGCCCGGTACCCCGGCGAGCATGTCCTGGGTGGTTTGGGCGCCGCGTTGTTCGATCTGCTGGCGGTTGACGATATTGACCGATGCCGGGGTTTCCCGTGGGGTCAGGCCCAGGCGTGAGCCGGTCTGCGAGGGGGTATCGAGCAACACGCCGTCGTCGGCATCTGCGCGGCCATCGATGCGCAGGTCGGGCAGGGTCAGCGGCGCTTCGGCCGAGGCATTGAAGGACAGCGCGCACAGCAGCGCCGCGCAACCGGAAAAGCGATAGGAGTAGGGCATGGAGCAAACTCTGGAAATTGAGCCAGCGGCCAGCGGCGCCTGTCACACAGGTGCGGCAAAAAGGCCGGTTACCGGCAGCCACGCAGGCTGCCGCAGGGTTCAAGCCAGAAGCGGGGAGGCGCGAGGGTTGGCGGCGGGCCAGCAATAGCGCGGTGGCGCCTTGCTGCGCAGTTCGCGGTGATAGCGTCGGGTGCGGGTGGCAGCCAGCAGCCAGCCAATGACCAGCGCCAGGCCCAGACAAACCACGGCGGCGGCGCACACCGGACAGGTTTGCATGCTGTCCCAGCCAGAAACCGACTGGTCGCTGAAGTCACTTTTCAGCGTTGGCCCGGCGCTGCCCATGGCCGAACAATAGGCGCCGCCGATACCGTTGAGTTGCAGGCCGACCATCTGCCCGTGGCCGATACCGCAGGCGAACAGATTGAACAGGACGCTGAAGTACAGGGTCCAGGCAATCAGCGGGCGGTTGGCGGGAGAGGCGTTCATGGCCGCGACTTTATCACCGATCTCAGGGGGCTAGAAAGTCGAATCAGGCTTGCCCGTCACCGACACGCGAGGGCGGTGGATTGTACTGGGCAAAGCTCACATCATCGGTCTGGTCAACGCGCTTTTTCAGGCGCTCGTTGAAGGCGCGGTTGACCGCATATTGCCCGCCCGAGGTGGTACGGAACTGTGCGGTCAGGGTGATGCCATTGAGGTTCATGCTGTCGACCCCGAACACCTGCAAGGGCCCTTGCAGACTGTGGCGCAGCATCGGGTCTTCGCTGATCGAGTGGCCGACTTCGCGGATCAGCTTCAAGGCGCTGTCGATGTCGGTCTCATAGCTGAACTGCACTGAGAAAAAGGCATAGGCAAATTGCCGGGACTGGTTGGTGACCGCCTTGATCTGGCCGAATGGCACCGAGTGCACGAAGCCTTTAGCGTCGCGCAGGCGCAAGGTGCGGATGGTCAGGCTTTCGACGGTGCCGGCGTGACCGGAGTCGAGCACCACCCAGTCGCCGATGGCGATGGTGTCTTCGATGAGGATGAACAGCCCGGTGATCACGTCCTGCACCAGTTGCTGGGAGCCGAAGCCGATCGCCAGGCCAACCACCCCGGCACCGGCCAGCAACGGAGCCACGTTGATGCCCAGGTTGGCCATGGTGGTGATGGTGCAGATCACCACCAGGATGATCTTGATCGCGTTGCGCAGCATCGGCAGGATGGTCCGCACCCGCGTGCTGGGCTGGCGTGCCGCACGGCGTCCGACCGTGGGCTTGAGCGCCTCCTGGATAGCGGTGTCGATCACCACCCAGAGCAGCCAGGTCACCAGCAGGATCAGGCCGATGCTGCTCAACGAGTCGCTGATGGCGCGGCCGAGGCTGTTGCGCAGGGCGAAGTCGAGCACCGAAAAGCCCCAGATGCGCCCCAGCAGTACGATGAAGGCCACCGCGATGGCAATGCGCAGCAGCGCGCGGGCCAGGTTGCGCAACAGCTCCTTGTAGGGGCGCAGGCGCTGTCTGGCATCCTCTTGCTCCTGGTGTTTGAACATGTGCTGGAACACGGTGCTGAGAAACACCGTGCCGATCAGCAGGATCGAGGTCAGCAAGGCCTTTTGCAGAGCGCGCTGGCTCTCTTCGCCGGCGCCGATCAAGTGGATGGCCGAGACCAGGATCATCATCAGGATCGGCAGGAACCACAGGGCCGAGAAGATTCGCAGGGTTTCCTGCACGGCACGGTGCTGCAGGCGGTCGGGCAAGGCGCGGTTACGGATCAGGTGCGCCACCGGGCGGCGTAGCCTGAGCACCAGCACGGCAAACGCCAGGGTGGCCAGCAATCCGGTCACGGCAGCGACGCTGCTGGTGATGTTGCCGCCCAGGTGCCGGGCGATCTGCGGGCTGGTCAGGGCATCGCTCCAGGCGGCGAGAAAGCCGATCAGAAACAATGGTCGCGGCGCCACCCGGCGAATGATCCGCACTGCCGTGCGTTTATGCCCGGTGTCGAACAGGGTGATCAGGCAAAGGATGATCGAGGTCGAGAAAATACCGCTGCTGGTCGCGTAGGCCAGACTCATGCCCAGGGCACGACCGGCAGAGAGCACGAGGAAATGACTGACGTAGAGGGTGATGATCAGGCTGGCCAGGGCTGGCAGGGTGTAAACCAGCAGATATTTGACCACACGGCTGGGGCGTGGTCGCGCGCGTAGCAGACGTGAATGGCTGCTCTTGCCTGCCAGCAGGCGGCCGCCGTTGGTGAGCAGGGCAAAGGCGAGCAGCCAGGTGATCGTCAGCAGGGCGAAGTCGGTCCACAGTTCCAGGGAGCTGAGCCCTGAGGGCTGGCTGACCAGTTGATCGACTTCATCGGCGGCGCGATCGGCGCGCAGGCGCCAGTTATCGATCAGGTGGTTGTCGACATCCAGTTCCTGGCTGACGTCGTCCAGGCCATCGGCAATTGCGCCGAGCAGGCCGCCCTGAACCACAGGTTCGGCAGGCTCTGTCGACTTTGTCGCAGCGGGCAGCAAGGGGGCGGCGGTCGCCAGCTGGAGGCTCAGCAGACAACCGAGCAGGAGGGCGAACAGGGATCGGGTCACTGGATACTCCTTGAACCGTGGATGACGGAAAGGGTAGTCAATGAACGTGTAGAAGAGGGGAACTTGGGTGGATATGCACTTACTTGTGGGAGCCGGCCTTGCCGGCGATGAGATCGCTGCAGTGTCAGGGGGTGCGCGGCGTCTGCATCGCTGGCAAGGCCAGCTCCCACAGTCAACTAAGCGTTACTGCCCGGTGTAGATCTGGTCGAACACGCCACCGTCGTTGAAGTGGGTCTTCTGCACGGTGCGCCAGTCACCGAAGGTCTTCTCTACCGAGAGGAAATCGACTTTCGGGAAACGGTCGGTGTACTTGGCCAGTACCGCCGGATCACGCGGGCGCAGGTAGTTGTTGGCGGCAATTTCCTGGGCCTCTGGCGACCACAGGTATTTCAGGTATTCCTCGGCGGTTGCGCGGCTGCCTTTTTTCTCCACCACTTTGTCGACCACGCTCACCGGTGGCTCGGCTTCAGCGGAGACGCTCGGGTAGATCACCTCGAATTGATCGCGGCCGAACTCGCGGGCGATCATTTCTGCTTCGTTCTCGAAGGTTACCAGCACGTCGCCGATCTGGTTGGTCATGAAGGTGGTGGTGGCGGCACGGCCACCGGTATCGAGCACCGGCGCCTGTTTGAACAGCTTGCCGACAAAATCCTTGGCCTTGTTCTCGTCACCGCCGTTCTTCAGCACATAACCCCAGGCCGAGAGGTAGGTGTAGCGGCCGTTACCGGAGGTTTTCGGGTTCGGGACGATGACCTGGACGCCGTCCTTGAGCAGATCAGGCCAGTCTTTGAGGGCCTTGGGGTTGCCCTTGCGGACGATGAACACAGTAGCCGAGGTGAACGGTGCGCTGTTGTTCGGCAGGCGGGTGACCCAGTTGTCCGGTACCAGCTTGCCGTTGTCGGCCAGGGCATTGATGTCGGTGGCCATGTTCATGGTGATGACATCCGCGGGCAGACCATCGATCACCGAGCGCGCCTGCTTGCTCGAACCGCCGAAGGACATCTGTACAGTGATTTTCTCTTTGTGCTCGGCTTCCCAGTGCTTCTGGAAGGCGGCGTTGTAGTCCTTGTAGAAGTCGCGCATCACGTCATAGGAGACGTTCAGCAACGGTGCTGGCGCGGCGTGTGCCAACGAGCCGAGGGCCAGGCCGGCGGCCAGAAGCGAGGCACTGAAGAGTTTTTTCACTGCGCATTCCTTGTTCGAATTGGTGTTGAAGGCATCATGGCAGCGACTATAGCGGTTGGCCCTTTGGCACTAAAAAGATTAAAAAGTACTTTGCTTATTCCATTTTCTTGAAAAGCGCATTGCCACAGCGTGAACAGAAGGCTGCGCCGTGCTCATGGTGGCCTTTGCGGCACACCGGACAGTCGTGCTTGAGCTGTTCACCGCGCATGGCATTGGCCAGTTCAGCGGTGAAGATCCCGGTTGGCACGGCAATGATCGAGTAACCGGTGATCATCACCATCGAAGAAATCACCTGGCCAAGCGGGGTTTTCGGCACGATGTCGCCGAAGCCGACCGTGGTCAGGGTGACAATCGCCCAGTAGATCCCTTTGGGGATGCTGGTAAAGCCATGCTCGGGGCCTTCGACCACATACATCAGGGTGCCGAACACCGTTACCAGGGTCGAGACACTGACCAGAAAGACAATGATCTTCTGCTTGCTGCCGCGCAGTGCCTCGAGCAGGTAGTGCGCCTGCTTGAGATACGGGCTGAGCTTGAGCACACGAAAGATCCGCAACATGCGGATCACCCGGATGATCAGCAGGTACTGGGCGTCGCTGTAGTACAAGGCAATGATCCCCGGCACGATCGCCAGCAGATCGACCAGGCCGTAGAAGCTGAAGGCGTAGCGCAGCGGCTTGGGCGAGCAGTACAGGCGCACCAGGTACTCGGCGAGAAAGATCGCGGTAAAGCCCCACTCGATCATCGCCAGCAGCCCGGCGTAGTTCTGGTGGACCTCGTCGATGCTGTCCATGATCACAATGATCAGGCTGGCGAGGATGATCAGCAGCAGGATGCTGTCAAAGCGTCGGCCGGCGACGGTGTCGGTTTGAAAAACGATGACGTAGAGCCGCTCACGCCAGCTCGAAGGGGTATCCATGCTCAGCTCCATTTCATGATGGAGCTGAGCCTAGGGGCAGCGCCTCAGCTATGCAAGCGACCGGCACGGCGGGCAAGCGGCTGGCGCAGCAGGCGCTGGCCGATCAGCACCAGCCAGCAGGCGAAGATGAACGGTGCGGTCAGGCCGGGTACCGGCAGTTGCGCAACCAGCGGTTGCAGGATGATTGCCAGGATCATCGCCAGCAACGGCAGCCAGGGTTGTTTGCGGGTCTGGCTGAAGGCCAGGGCGGCGAGTGCGGCGTTGAAGCCGTAGAGGCCGGCATACGCAGCATTGGCTTCGCCGCCGAGCAGCGCGACGCTGCCGCCCAGCGCCGCGCCGAGCAATGCCCAGGCCGCGGCATAGCGGTTGGCGATCAACAGGCCGATGGCGATCAGCAGGCCGGCCAGCGGGTTGTCCAGCAGGAAGATCTGGCCCAGCCCGCGCGCCAGGGCATAGAGCGCGTTGGGCTCGATCGGAGTGGAGGCGCTGGCGCCAGGGTCATTGACTGCCAGCACGGCCCAGCCGATCAATACGAACGGTGCGGTGTAGGCCGGGAGCAGCAGGTTGGAGCTGGCGCGTTTGAGCCACTGGTGCACGAGCATGCTGCTCAGGCCACCGGCGGCGATGATCAGTGGCGGCAGAATCGCCGACCAGGGCAGGGCATAGCTGAGCAGCAGGCCGATCAGCACGCCGTTGTAGCTGTACAGGCCAGCCTGGCGGTCGGTGCGGTTGTAGCCGCGGCGCTGGGCGGTGAGCAGACCGGCAAGGGCACCGAGCAGAGCTCCGCCGACCAGATCGGGGGCAGTCAGGGTGATGGCCAGCAGGCACAACAGGCCGCACAGCGGATTGCGCTGCAGCAGGACCTGGCTGAAGCCGTTGAGCAAGGCCGTGGCCCAGTCCGGGCACGGGTTGACGAAATTCTTGGTGTACATGGGGGCAGTCTGGGTTGATGTGGAGTGGGGGAGCCTCTTTGGGCCGGGTTTTCCCACATGAGTGTGTGTTGGCCGCTCTGGCCTCATCGCCGGCAAGGCCGGCTCCCACAAGGTGCAGTGCCTGCAGTACCTGTGGGAGCTGGCTTTGCCAGCGATGGGGTTTACATCAGATCAAGGTTTCAATCCGCAGCGTGTTAGTCGATCCCGGCTTGCCAAAAGGCACACCGGCGGTGATCAACAGGGTATCGCCACGGCTGGCCATGCCTTGGGCCTGGGCGATTTCCAGCGCGGTGGAGCAGATTTCATCGACCTGACGCAGGCGATCATTGACCACCGAGTGCACACCCCAGGCCACACTCAGGCGACGGGCGGTGGACAGGTTGGGGGTCAGGTTGAGGATCGGTGCCCGTGGCCGCTCGCGTGCAGCACGCAGGGTCGAAGCCCCCGACTCGCTGTAGTTGACCAGCACCGCCACCGGCAGGATGCCGCTGATCCGGCGGATCGCGCAGCTGATCGCATCGGAGACGGTCGCTTCCGCCTTGGGACGGCCAACGTCGAGTTGCGCCTGATAGTCCGGGCCGTTTTCAACCTGGCGAATGATCTTGCTCATCATCTGCACGGCTTCGAGCGGGTAGTCACCGGAGGCGGTCTCGGCCGAGAGCATCACCGCATCGGCACCTTCGGCCACGGCGTTGGCCACGTCGGTGACTTCGGCGCGGGTCGGGGCGGGCGAGAAGCGCATCGATTCGAGCATCTGCGTGGCAACGACCACGGGTTTGCCCAGCTCGCGGCAGGTGTCGATGATGCTCTTCTGGATCTGCGGCACGCTTTCGGCGGGTACTTCCACGCCCAGGTCACCACGGGCAACCATGATCGCGTCGCTGAGTTCGGCAATCGCCCGCAGTTGGGTAACGGCCGACGGCTTCTCGATCTTGGCCATCAGGTAGGCGCGGTCACCGATCAGCTGGCGCGCTTCGACGATGTCTTCCGGACGCTGCACGAACGACAACGCTACCCAGTCGACACCCAGCTCCAGGCCGAAGGTCAGGTCGCGGCGATCCTTGGCGGTCAGCGGGCTCAAGTCCAGCACCGCTTGCGGCACGTTGACGCCTTTACGGTCGGACAGCTCGCCGCCGTTGAGCACTTCGGTCTCGATCGCGTCGCTGTGCTTGGCGGTCACCCGCAGGCGCAGCTTGCCGTCATCGAGCAGCAGGTCCATGCCCGGTTCCAGTGCGGCGATGATTTCCGGGTGCGGCAGGTTGACCCGCTCGGCCGTGCCAGGGGTGCTGTCGAGGTCCAGGCGCAGGGCCTGGCCACGTTGCAGCTGGACCTTGCCTTCAGCGAAACGGCCAACCCGCAGCTTCGGCCCTTGCAGGTCCATGAGGATCCCCAGCGGGTAGTTGAGCTGGCTCTCTACTTCGCGGATCCACTGGTAGCGCAGGGCGTGGTCTTCGTGTTCGCCGTGGCTGAAATTGAGGCGGAAGATGTTGACTCCGGACTCGACCAGCTGGCGGATGTCGTCGATACCCTTGATGGCAGGCCCGAGGGTCGCGAGGATTTTGACTTTTTTATCAGGCGTCATGGTTTGGCACTCTCAAGGATCAGAATGGCGCGAAAATCGTTGACGTTGGTCCGCGTCGGCTCGGTGACGATCAGGGCATCGAGCGCGGCGAAGTAGCCATAGCCATTGTTGTTGTCCAGTTCGTCGCTGGCCGACAGGCCCAGGGCCGCGGCACGGGCGTAGCTGTCCGGAGTCATCAGGGCACCGGCGTTGTCTTCCGAACCGTCGATGCCGTCGGTGTCACCGGCCAGGGCGTAGACCCCGGGCAAGCCCTTGAGGCTTTCGGTCAGGCTCAGCAGGAACTCAGCGTTGCGCCCGCCACGGCCATTGCCGCGCACGGTGACGGTGGTCTCGCCGCCGGAGAGGATCACGCAGGGCGGCGACAGCGGCTGGCCGTGCAGGACGATCTGCCGGGCGATGCCGGCGTGAACCTTGGCCACTTCCCGCGATTCGCCTTCCAGGTCGCCAAGAATCAGCGGGCTGAATCCGGCCTGGCGGGCTTTGACCGCTGCGGCTTCCAACGACTGCTGGGGACGGGCGATCAACTGGAAATGACTGCGGGCCAGCGCCGGGTCGTCGGCCTTGACGGTTTCCGACGCCGGGTTGTTCAGCCAGGCGGTGACTGCCGCCGGGGCTTCGATGTTGTAACGCTTGAGGATCGCCAGCGCTTCGGCCGAGGTGCTCGGGTCGGCTACGGTAGGGCCGGAGGCGATGACCGTGGCCAGGTCGCCGGGTACATCGGAAATCGCATAGGTGTAAACGGTGGCCGGCCAGCAGGCCTTGGCCAGACGCCCGCCCTTGATCGCCGAGAGGTGCTTGCGCACACAGTTCATCTCGCCGATGGTGGCGCCGGACTTGAGCAGGGCCTTGTTGATCTGTTGCTTGTCGGCCAGGGTCAGGCCTTCAGCCGGCAGGGCCAGCAGCGCAGAGCCGCCACCGGAAAGCAGGAAGATCACCCGATCGTCTTCATTCAGATCGCTGACCATCTCCAGCACGCGTTTGGCCACGGCCAGGCCGGCGGCATCGGGGACCGGGTGGGCGGCTTCGACCACTTCGATCTTCGAGCAGCTGGCGCCGTGACCGTAGCGGGTCACCACCAGGCCGGAAACCGGGCCTTGCCAGTTGCGTTCGACGACTTCGGCCATGGCGGCTGCGGCCTTGCCGGCGCCGATGACAATAACGCGACCGCTACGGTCGCTGGGCAGGTGTGCTTCAAGAACCTGGCGAGGGTGCGCGGCATCGATGGCCGTAGCGAACAGGTCGCGCAGAAAGTGTTGCGGATCGAGCGACATGGCAGGCTCCAATCTTATTGTTCTTCAAAATCGAAAACGCCCCTGGTTCTGCCTCCGTGCAGGCCGACCCAGGGGCGGTGGTGCTCTTTGTGCGGCAAGCCTCAAGAAAATGCGGATCGATGCGCGACCTGGATTTTCTTACGGCGTGAAGCTTGCAGCTTACTCGTCGCCGCGGATCGAGAAGTTGGCCATGTGCTCAAGGCCTTTGATCAACGCCGAGTGGTCCCAGTTGGCACCACCGATGGCCGCGCAGGTGCTGAACACTTGCTGGGCGTTGGAGGTGTTGGGCAGGTTGATGTTCAGCTCTTTGGCGCCTTGCAGGGCCAGGTTCAGGTCCTTCTGGTGCAGGCTGATGCGGAAGCCTGGATCGAAGGTGCCTTTGATCATGCGCTCGCCGTGCACTTCGAGGATCTTCGAAGAGGCGAAGCCGCCCATCAGCGCTTCACGTACCTTGGCCGGATCGGCACCGTTCTTGGCGGCGAACAGCAGCGCTTCGGCGACGGCCTGAATGTTCAGGGCAACGATAATCTGGTTGGCGACCTTGGCGGTCTGGCCATCGCCGTTACCACCGACGCGGGTGATGTTTTTGCCCATGGCCTGGAACAGCGGCAGGGTGCGTTCGAAAGCGTTCGGGCAACCACCGACCATGATGCTCAGGGTCGCGGCTTTGGCACCGACTTCACCGCCGGACACCGGCGCGTCGAGGTAGGCAGCGCCAGTGGCCTTGATTTTCTCGGCGAAGGCTTTGGTAGCGGTAGGGGAGATCGAGCTCATGTCGATCACTACCTTGTTTGGACCCACGCCCTGGGCAACGCCGTTTTCACCGAACAGGACCGCTTCGACCTGTGGGGTATCCGGCACCATGACGATGATGAATTCAGCTTCCTGGGCCACTTCTTTCGGGTTGGCCAGGGCCACGGCGCCAGCGGCGACCAGGTCGGCCGGGGCGGCATCGTGGTGAGTGGAGAGGAACAGGCTGTGACCGGCTTTTTGCAGGTTCTGCGCCATTGGGCGGCCCATGATGCCGGTGCCGATAAATCCGATTTTAGCCATGAGAGATGCCTCTTGTAATTGTTTGCAGGTCAGATCGCGTTATGGGATTTCAACCAGCCCAGGCCAGCTTCGGTGGTGGTCAGTGGCTTGTATTCACAGCCCACCCAGCCCTGGTAGCCGATGCGGTCCAGGTGTTCGAAGAGGAAGCGGTAGTTGATCTCGCCAGTACCCGGCTCGTTGCGGCCCGGGTTGTCGGCCAGCTGGATGTGGTTGATCTTGGCCAGGTTGCTTTCCATGGTGCGGGCAAGATCCCCTTCCATGATCTGCATGTGGTAGATGTCGTATTGCAGGAACAGGTTGCTGCTGCCGACTTCGGCCTGGATTTCCAGGGCCTGTTTGGTGTTGTTCAGGTAGAAGCCAGGAATGTCGCGGGTGTTGATCATTTCCATGACCAGCTTGATCCCGGCAGCTTGCAGCTTGTCGGCGGCGTACTTGAGGTTGTCGACGAAGGTCTTGCGCACGGTCGCGCAATCCGGACCTTGCGGACGGATACCGGCCAGGCAGTTGACCTGGGTGTTGCCCAGCACCTGGGCGTAGGCGATGGCCAGGTCGACACCGGCGCGGAACTGCTCGACGCGGGCCGGATCGCAGGCGATACCGCGATCACCTTTGGCCCAGTCGCCGGCCGGCAGGTTGAACAGCACCTGGGTCAGGCCGTGGGCGTCGAGCTGCTGCTTGATTTCAGCCGAGCTGTAATCGTACGGGAACAGGTATTCGACACCGCTGAAGCCGGCGTCGGCGGCAGCCTTGAAACGGGCGAGAAAGTCCTGCTCGGTGAACAGCATGGACAGGTTGGCGGCGAAACGTGGCATGGTTGTCTCCTTGCAAAAGTGGGCCCTGCGCATTACGCAGCAGGGCCGCTCTAGCGATCAGTCGAGCAGGGAAATCGCGGTTGGCGCGTCGTTGCCGACCAGGGCCAGGTCTTCGAATTCGTTGACCGCGTTGATTTCGGTGCCCATGGAAATGTTGGTCACGCGCTCGAGGATAACCTCGACCACCACCGGAACCCTGAACTCTTCAGCCAGTTTCTGCGCTTTGAGCAGGGCCGGGGCGATCTCGCCAGGCTCGGTAACGCGCAGGGCCTTGCAACCCAGGCCTTCGACCACGGCGACGTGATCGACGCCATAACCGTTGAGTTCCGGCGCGTTGACGTTCTCGAACGCCAGCTGCACACAGTAATCCATCTCGAAGCCACGCTGCGCCTGACGGATCAGACCCAGGTAGGAGTTGTTCACCAGTACGTGGACGTACGGCAGGTTGAACTGCGCGCCTACGGCCAGCTCTTCGATCATGAACTGGAAGTCATAGTCGCCCGACAGTGCTACTACCTTGCGGGTCGGGTCGGCCTTGACCACACCCAGGGCGGCAGGAATGGTCCAGCCCAGCGGGCCGGCCTGGCCACAGTTGATCCAGTGACGCGGCTTGTAGACGTGCAGGAACTGCGCGCCGGCGATCTGCGACAGACCGATGGTGCTGACGTAGCAGGTGTCCTTGCCGAACACCTGGTTCATTTCCTGGTACACGCGCTGCGGCTTGACCGGCACGTTGTCGAAATGGGTCTTGCGTTGCAGGCTCGATTTGCGCTGCTGGCAATCTTCCAGCCAGGCGCTGCGGTCCTTGAGCTTGCCGGCGGCTTTCCACTCGCGGGCCACTTCCAGGAACACATCCAGGGCAGCACCGGCGTCGGAAACGATACCCAGGTCAGGGGTGAACACCCGGCCGATCTGGGTCGGTTCGATATCGACGTGAATGAAGCGGCGGCCTTCGGTGTAGACGTCGACGGAACCGGTGTGACGGTTGGCCCAACGGTTACCGATACCCAGCACCACGTCAGACTTGAGCATGGTGGCGTTGCCATAGCGGTGCGAAGTCTGCAGACCGACCATGCCGACCATCAGCGGGTGATCGTCCGGGATGATGCCCCAGCCCATCAGGGTCGGGATCACCGGAATGCCGGTCAGTTCGGCGAATTCGACCAGTTTGTCACAGGCATCGGCGTTGATGATGCCACCACCGGCCACCAGCAGCGGACGCTCGGAAGAGTCGAGCATGGCCAGGGCTTTTTCGACCTGGATACGGTTGGCAGCAGGCTTTTGTACTGGCAGCGGCTGGTAGGCATCGATGTCGAATTCGATTTCGGCCATCTGCACGTCGAACGGCAGGTCGATCAGCACCGGGCCTGGACGGCCGGAGCGCATTTCATAGAAGGCTTTCTGGAACGCATAAGGCACCTGGCCTGGTTCCAGAACGGTGGTCGCCCACTTGGTCACCGGCTTGACGATGCTGGTGATGTCGACGGCCTGGAAATCTTCCTTGTGCATACGGGCACGCGGCGCTTGGCCGGTGATGCACAGGATCGGGATGGAGTCGGCCGAGGCGCTGTACAGGCCGGTGACCATGTCAGTGCCGGCAGGGCCGGAGGTGCCGATGCACACGCCGATGTTGCCGGCTTTGGTGCGGGTGTAGCCCTCGGCCATGTGCGAGGCGCCTTCAACGTGACGAGCGAGGACGTGATCGATACCGCCGACTTTCTTCAGGGCCGAGTACAGCGGGTTGATTGCAGCACCCGGAATACCAAACGCGGTTTCAACACCTTCGCGGCGCATCACCAGAACGGCTGCATCAATTGCTCTCATTTTGCTCATGGTTTTGTGCCTCTTTGATTTTGTAATTGTATACAAATGGCTTTTCGTCAGAGTGTATTCACGCCAGGCGACTCTGGTCAATCCATTTTCATCGGCGATGGGTGCTTTCGTCAGGAAGGCCATAAAAAAGGCGTTTCGTCAGAATTGGGTTATCGCTCTCGAATTATTGTATACAAAAATATTCGCCATTGTGTTCTATTTGTTCTATTGCTTTCACACCTGCCCTCAGGGCTTCTAACAACAAGAGGACCTTTCCATGACCACATTGACCCTGAAAGTCGCCGTCAGCCTGGTGAACGCCGCGCTGGCCGCAGGCCGCAAGATCTCCGCCGCGCCCCTGACGGTGGCGGTGCTTGATGCTGGCGGCCATCTGTTGACCCTGCAGCGCGAAGACGGCGCCAGCCTGTTACGCCCGCAAGTGGCGATGGGCAAGGCCTGGGGCGCGATTGCCCTGGGCAAGGGCTCGCGCCTGATTGCCCTGGATGCACAACAACGCCCGGCGTTTTTCGCCGCGCTCAATGGTCTGGGGCAGAGCCCGGTGGTGCCGGCGCCAGGTGGCGTGCTGATTCGTAATCAGCAGGGCGTGGTGGTGGGGGCGATCGGTATCAGTGGCGATACCTCGGATATCGATGAGCAGTGCGCGATCAGTGCGATCGAAGAGGCGGGATTGACGGCGGATGCCGGTGTAGCAGCCTGAGGTCTTTTGCGGCTGCATTGCAGCCCTTCGCTGGCAAGGCCAGCTCCCACAGATTCAGCATTGACTCAAATACTGTGGGAGCCGGCCTTGCCGGCGATAGCGTTGCTGCGGACTAAGCGTCCGGCTCACAGCCCTTGAGCACCAGACGAATGATGGTCTGCGTCGCCGCCTCATAGTCGCTGTCTTCCAGCTTGGCCTTACCGGTAACCACCGAGATCTGCCAGTCGAAATCAGCGTAGGTCTGGGTCGCCGCCCAGATGCTGAACATCAGGTGATGCGGGTCGACCTTGGCAATCTGGCCACGGTCGATCCACGCCTGGATGCATTCGATGTTGTGCCGGGCCTGCTCGTTGAGCTGTTCGACCTGGCTCGGGCTCAGGTGCGGGGCACCGTGCATGATCTCGCTGGCGAACACTTTGGAAGCAAACGGCAGGTCGCGGGAAATCCGTACCTTGGAGCGGATGTAGGCGCTCAATACTTCTTTCGGATCACCGTCGGCATTGAACGGCGTAGACGCCTGCATGATCGGCTCGATGATGCTTTCCAGGACCTCGCGGTAGAGGTTTTCCTTGGACTTGAAGTAGTAGTACACGTTCGGCTTGGGCAGCCCGGCCTTGGCCGCGATGTCGCTGGTCTTGGTGGCGGCGAAGCCCTTGTCGGCGAACTCTTCACTGGCCGCGCGCAGGATCAGTTCTTTGTTGCGCTCGCGAATGCTGCTCATGGTTGACGCTAATCCTCGGGCCTGAAAGGGCGGTTGCGCATGGTAGCACCGCGTTTGCAAAGGGCTCAAGGTGGCGACTTTGGGCTAGACTGAGCACCTCTCAACCCGCTGGAATCAGGCAAACATGGCAGGAAGCAGTCTTCTGGTATTGATCGACGATATCGCCACGCTACTCGACGATGTCTCGGTAATGACCAAGGTCGCGGCGAAAAAGACCGCAGGGGTGCTGGGCGACGACCTGGCGCTCAATGCCCAGCAGGTCACCGGCGTGCGTGCCGAGCGGGAAATCCCGGTGGTCTGGGCGGTGGCCAAGGGCTCGTTCGTCAACAAGCTGATCCTGGTGCCGGCAGCGCTGTTGATCAGTGCGTTCATCCCCTGGGCGGTAACGCCGCTGCTGATGATCGGTGGCGCTTTTCTGTGCTTTGAAGGCTTCGAAAAACTTGCCCACAAGTTCCTCCACAGCAAGGCGCAAGACCAGGCCGAGCACGCAGCGTTAGTCGAAGCGGTAGCGGACCCTGACGTCGATCTGGTGGCCTTCGAGCAAACCAAGATCAAGGGCGCGATTCGCACCGACTTCATTCTCTCGGCAGAGATCATTGCAATCACCCTGGGCACCGTTGCTGCTGCGCCGCTGAGCCAGCAGATCATCGTGCTCTCGGGCATCGCCATTGTCATGACCATCGGCGTGTATGGCCTGGTTGCCGGTATCGTCAAACTCGATGACCTGGGATTGTGGCTGACCCAGAAGGCGTCGCGTGCGGCACAGGTGCTGGGCAACGGCATCCTGCGTGCGGCGCCGTACATGATGAAGAGCCTGTCGGTAATTGGTACCGCGGCGATGTTCCTGGTCGGTGGCGGAATTCTGGTGCATGGCGTGGCGCCGCTGCATCACGCCATCGAAGCCTTCAGCGAAGGGCGGGGCGGGGCGTTGACCGGGGCCTTGCTCAATGGCGGGGTGGGGATTGTTGCGGGTGCGGCAGTTTTGGCGGTGGTGGCTGTTGTTGGCAAAATCTGGCGAGCCGTGAAGGGCTGATGGCCTCATCGCGGGGCAAGCCCGCTCCTACCAGGTAGGAGCGGGCTTGCCCCGCGATCGCTTCAATCAGAAGTGATACTTGAGCAGGAAGCTCGCCGTGTTCTGATCGGTATCAAACGCGTCGCTGTCCTTGATCCCGTACTTGTTCTTCCAGTAGTCGTATTCGAAACCGACATACAGCTGCTTGTCGCCCCAGTTCAGCGCCTTGCCCAGGTCATATTTGACCTGCGGGTTGAAGTGCAGGTTGGCGTGGTAGGTGCCACGGCGGCTGGTGGCGTCGTTATCCACAACCCAGTCCATGAAACCATCGATGAGAATGTCGGACTTGCCCACAGGAATGGTGTAGGACCAGACCGGGGTGATCTGCCAGACGTTGTCACCGGCACGACTGCCTTCGGTGTGACGCTGGTAGAAGTTCAGCTGGAAGTAGTCGAAGCCCGGGATTGCCAGGTCGAAACCAGGACCGATCAGGTAGGACTCGGTATCGCCCTCACCAAACTCGTAGGTCATGGCCAGCAGCACGTCCTTGATCGGGCCGAACTCCAGCTTCTGGTCGAAGATCTTGCCGAACGACAGGCGCGGTTGAATCTCGCCGTAGTAGGTGTTCGGACCGTTGTTGAAGTCCTTGTCACCGTTGTAGAAGATCTTGTCGACGAAGATGAAGTTGTCGCCGTACTTCCACGCATCGGCGTGCTCGAAGGTCACGGTCTGCTGGATTTCCGGGTTGACCGCAAAGTTCTTGCCCCACAGGTAGGTCAGGCTGTTGTTCTGCCATTGCAGCAGATCACCGGCGGTAGCGGCCGTGCTGGCCGCCAGCAGGCCGCCGGCGAGGATCAGGCTATTGGTCATGCGCATCGCTGTGTTGCTCCCTTGATTGAATCTGTTGTCGGTGCTCTGAGCGGCACCGTTGAGTTCAAATACTTGTCTTTTGAGTCAGTTTTTTTCGATTGGCCACAACAATTTGGCAAGTGCTGCGCCAACTTTTCCGCAATGGCGCAACAGTCCTGCTCGACGTCTTTCTGAACAGCTGAAAAAGGGTATTTCAGGTTGGCGTGACGCTTGCCAACCGCCCGAATTCATTGACTGAGCGGTCAGCAAACGCAGGCAGGATCCATCCTGCCCTGAGCGAGGGGGCGCGCAGATTACTGGCTTGCGCGCGGGTCCTCAAGTGCTCCGTCGTGGAGCGGGTGTGGCTAAAACTGTGCGTTTGGTCAGGTTTTAGAAGTGAACCTTAACCAGGGCGCTGGTCACGCTCTGATTGGTGTCCAGCCGTCCACTGTTCTCGATGCCGTATTTGTCTTTCCAGTAGCTGTATTCGATACCCACGTACAACTGCTTGGCGCCCAGGTTCAGGGCCTTGCCCAGGTCGTATTTGACCTGTGGGTTGAACTGCAGGTTGGCGTGGTATGTACCGCGTCGGGTCTCGTCGTTATCGACCACCCAGTCCATGTAGCCATCGATGAGGATGTCGGACTTGCCTACAGGGATGGTGTAGGAAAAGGTCGGGGTAATCTGCCAAACGTTATCGCCTGGGCGGCTGCCTTCGGTGTTGCGCAAGTAAAAGTTCAAGGTGAAGTAATTGAAACCGGGAATCGCCAGGTTGAAGCCGGGGCCGATCAGGTAGGCCTCGTTGTCGCCTTCGCCCGACTCGTAGGTCATGGCCAGCAACACGTCGGTAATCGGACCGAACTCCAGCTTCTGGTCGAAAATTTTGCCGAACGACAGGCGCGGGCTGAACTCACCGTAGTAGGTGTTGTTGCCTTTGTTGCGGTCGGTACCGCCGTTGTAGAAGATCTTGTCGACGAACAGGAAGGTGTCGCCGTATTTCCACCGGTTGGCGTGTTCGAAGGTCACTGTCTGCTGGATGGCAGGGTTGACCTGGAAGTCCTTGCCATACAGGTAGGAGAGGCTGTTGGTGTGCCATTGCAGCAGGTCTTCTGCGGCGGCTGGCAAAGTGGCCAACAGACTGCTACCCAACAGAAGGGAAGTGGTGATGCCTTTCATGTTGTGATTCCCGGCTTTGTTATTGTTGGTTTTCGGTTTTTTCGGCGCGAAACGCCCCGGCCGACCCGCTCCCACGGGTCGACGGTCCTGCGTATTGCTCGGGGTGCTACCGGGCGGCAAGCGCCGCCCAAAGACTCAGTGTTGGTGGGCGGCTTCGTTGTGCGCAGCGCGTTCGGCGCCGCCGAGAATGTTGAACAGCAGGTTGAGGATCAGCGCGCTGACCGTGGCCATGGCGATACCGCTGTGGGTGATCGGTTCCATCCACTGCGGCATCTGTGCGAAGAACTCCGGACGCACCACAGGGATCAGGCCCATGCCGACGCTGACGGCAACCAGCAACTGGTTGCGGCGGTCGGCGATGTCGGCTTCCTGGAGGATCTTGATCCCGGTGGCAGCGACCATGCCGAACATGGCAATCGAGGCGCCGCCCAATACCGCCGGCGGAATCGAGGCAATCAGGAAGGCCGCCTTGGGCAGCAGGCTGAGCAGAATCAGAAAACCACCGGCAACCACCGTGACATAGCGGCAGCGCACGCCAGTCATCTGCACCAGGCCGATGTTCTGGGCGAACGAGGAGTGGGTGAAGGTGTTGAAGAAGCCGGCGACAAACGATGCACCGGCGTCGCACATCAGGCCGCGGCGCAGCATGCCCGGAGTGACTTCACGGTCGGTGACCTTGCCCAGGGCGAGGAACATGCCGGTGGACTCGACAAAGATGATCACCACCACCAGGCACATGGACAGGATCGGCGCCAGGCTGAAGGTCGGCATGCCGAAGTGCAGCGGCGTTACCACTTGTACCCAGGGCGCCTCGTCGAGGCCGGAGAGGTCGACCATGCCGATGGAGCCGGCGAGGATATAACCCAGGCCCATGCCGATCAGCACCGAGACATTGACCCAGAAGCCGCGCATGAAGCGGTTGACCAGGAGGATGGTCGCCAGCACCAGGCCGGCGACGATCAGGTAGATAGGGGAGCCGAAGGTTTCGGCAGTGGCGCCGCCACCGGCCCAGTTAACGGCAACCGGAAACAGCGAAAGACCAATCGAGGTGATGACCGTGCCGGTCACCAGCGGTGGGAAGAAACGCACCACCTTGGACATGAACGGGGCGATCAGCATGCCGAAGAAACCGGCGGCAATGGTCGCACCGAAAATACCTTGCAGGCCGACGCCGGGCATTCCGGCCATGGCCACCATGCTGCCAACTGCAGCAAAGCTTGCACCCATCATCACCGGCATGCGTATGCCGACTGCGCCAATGCCGAACGACTGGACGATGGTGGCGACACCAGCGACCAGCAGGTCGGCATTGATCAGGAAAGCGACTTCTTCACGAGAAAGGCCGGCGGCCTGGCCGATGATCAGCGGCACGGCAATCGCGCCTCCGTACATCAGCAAGACATGTTGTAGACCCACCAGGAACAGTTGGAGCATTGGCAGTGGCTGTCGTGGGGGCGCAACGGGGATGTACGCCTTGCGTGACTCGGACATGCAACACCTCGGTTTTGTTTTTATTCTTTAGAGCTGCAAGCTTCAAGCGCCACGCCTCGAGGAGAAGCAGGTGGTGGCGCTTGGCTTGCAGCTTGCAGCTTGTCGCTTGAAGCCTGTTACTTACTTGGTTGGAGCACCTTTGGCGATCCAGGCGCCAATCAGTTCACGTTCCTGCTGGGTCATCTGGGTGATGTTGCCCAACGGCATGATCTGCGTGGCGACAGCCTGAGCCTGGATACGCGCGGCCTGTTGCTGGATCTGTTGTGGGGTGTCGAGCATTACCCCGGCAGGTGCAGCGCTGAACAGCGGGCTGGTCGGCTTGGCCGAATGGCACACGGCGCAACGTTCCTGGATGACGCTGTGGATCTTGTCGAAACCGGCATCGTCGAGTTTGGCGACGTTGGCCGCCGGCGCTTCGGCCGGGGCAGCGGCCTGGGCAGGTGCGGCGGCTTGCTCTGCAGCTTTCTCGGCAGCGGTCTTGCCACCCAGTGCGGTTTCCGGCAGCGGCTGGTACTCGACCTTGGCAGCGGCCTGCTCAGGCGCGGTCGGCATTGGCGCAGGGCCAGTGACGTAAGCCAGGCAGATCATCGACAGGGCACCGACCGGCAGGGTCCAGGCGTACTTGTTGCTGTCGTGGCGGGTGTTGAAGTAGTGACGAACCAACACTGCAGCCACTGCGATACCGCCCAGGATCAGCCAGTTGTACTGGCTACCGTAGGTGCTCGGGAAGTGGTTGCTGATCATGATGAACAGCACCGGCAGGGTGAAGTAGTTGTTGTGCCGCGAGCGCAGCAGGCCCTTGGCCGGCAGGAGCGGGTCCGGGGTCTGGTTGGCTTCGATGGCGGCGACCAGCTGACGCTGGGCCGGCATGATGATGCGGAACACGTTACCGACCATGATGGTGCCGATGATCGCGCCGGTGTGCAGGTACGCACCACGACCGCTGAACACCTGGCTGAAACCGTAGCAGGCGGCAATCACCAGGACGAACAGCACCAGGCCGAGCAGGCCAGGGCGTTTGCCCAGTGGCGAGTCGCACAGGAAGTCGTAGATGAACCAGCCAGCGATTAGCGAGCCAACGCCAATGGCGATCCCTTCACCACCGCTCAGGGTGCTGCCAGGGGCCAGCAGGTACAGGGTCGGGTTCCAGTAGAACACCAGGCACAGCAGGGCGATACCCGACATCCAGGTGAAATAGGCTTCCCATTTGAACCAGTGCAGGTTCTCCGGCATTTTCGGCGGAGCCAGCTTGTACTTCTCCAGGTGGTAGATCCCGCCACCGTGAATCGCCCAGAGATCGCCGGACAGACCATCGCGCGGGTTGGCCCGGTTGAGGTTGTTTTCCAGCCAGACAAAGTAGAACGACGCGCCAATCCAGGCGACGCCAGTGATCATGTGAACCCAACGCACGCTCAGGTTCAGCCATTCCAACAGATGTGCTTCCACAGTCTTTACCTCTACCCTGGCACCCTGTAGCCGGGTGCTCAGGTCTTCTCTTATTGGTGGGGGGCGAGGATCAATTGCTCATCCTCATTGAAAAAATGCTCATCGCAGTTATTGCCAGTGCCACTGCGATCAACCACCAGGAAGTCATCCCGCTTTTCGATCGTCAGCACCGGGTGGTGCCAGACGCCGCGATGGTAATTGATGCCCTGCCTTCCATTACTGATGAAGGCACGGACCAGGCCTGATACAGGTGCATCGCCAACGGGCGCGACCACGATCAGAAAGGGGTTGCCGAGCAGCGGAATGAAAGCCTGGCTGCCCAGCGGATGGCGCTCCAGCATGCGAACGGTCAGCGGCATGTCCTGCGCGTCGGCGCGGAAGATGCTGATGATCGCGTTGTCCTCGGGCTGGGCGGTTTGTACCGTCGCCAGCTTGTGGAAGCGCATGGTCGAACCGTTGTTGATCATGAAGTGGTCGCTGCCGTCGGTTTCGATCACGTCACCGAAAGGGGCGAAGGCTTCTTTGGTCAAGGGCTCAATCACTAAAGTGCGCATGCGGATTCTCTTTATTCTGTGTTGTGGAGGGTAAGGCCGGGCTTACCCTTAAAGTTGCAGCAGGCGGAACAGGGCAATCAGGTTGATCTGCGCCAGCGCTTCCTTGAACTCGGCCTCGACCGAGTTGTGGATGCGCTTCTCGAACGAGGCGAGGATCTGGTGCCGGTTGCTGCCTTTTACCGCCATGATGAACGGGAACCTGAATTTCTCTTTGTAGGCATCGTTGAGTTCGGTGAAGCGCTCGAACTCTTCGGCGGTGCACTGGTGGATACCAGCGCCGGCCTGCTCGTTGGTGCTCGACTCGGTCAGTTCACCTTGGATCGCGGCTTTGCCGGCGAGGTCCGGGTGAGCATTGATCAGGGCCAGCTGGGCGGCGTGATCGGCGCTCAGCAGGATGTCGCTCATGCGTTGATGCAGGGCTTCGATCTGGTCGATTTCCTGCAACTGGCCGAGGTCGTAGGCCTTTTCGGCGACCCACGGCGAGTGCTCGTAGATGTCGGCAAAGGCTTCGACGAACGCGCTGCGCTCCAGGGACGAAGGCTTGAGGGTTTTGAAAGCGGTCATTGGGCGTTCTCGGCTTTGTAAGGGTGGGTGGCATGCCAGTGACGGGCGATGTCCACGCGCCGGGTGAACCAGACCTGCTCATGGCTCTTGGCGTATTCAATGAAGCGCTTGAGCGCAGCCAGGCGAGCCGGACGGCCAATCAGGCGGCAGTGCAGGCCGATCGAGAGCATCTTCGGTGCCTCGGCGCCTTCTTCGTAGAGGACGTCAAAAGCATCCTTGAGGTACTGGAAGAACTGCTCGCCGCAGTTGAAGCCCTGCACCTGGGTGAAGCGCATGTCGTTGGTGTCCAGAGTGTAAGGGATCACCAGGTGCGGCTTGCCGGTCGGGTTGTTCGGTTCCCAGTAGGGCAGGTCGTCGTCGTAGGTGTCGCTGTCATAGAGGAAGCCACCTTCCTCCATCACCAGGCGACGGGTGTTGATCCCGGTGCGGCCGGTGTACCAGCCCAGCGGACGCTCACCGGTCAGTTCGGTGAGGATGCGGATCGCTTCGAGCATGTGCTCGCGCTCCTGGGCCTCGTCCATGTTCTGGTAGTCGATCCAGCGGTAGCCGTGGCTGCAGATCTCGTGACCGGCTTCGACCATGGCGCGGATCACGTCGGGGTGACGCTGGGCGGCCATGGCGACGGCGAAGATGGTCAGCGGCACGCCGGTGTCCTTGAACAGCTTGAGCAGGCGCCAGACGCCGGCGCGGCTGCCGTATTCGTAGAGCGATTCCATGCTCATGTTACGCGCGCCCTGCAGGGGCTGGGCGGCAACCATTTCCGAGAGGAAGGCTTCTGATTCCTTGTCCCCGTGAAGAATGTTGCGTTCACCGCCTTCTTCGTAATTGAGTACGAAAGACAAAGCAATGCGGGCATTCCCCGGCCAGCGCGGATGGGGTGGGGTATTGCCGTAACCGATCAGGTCGCGAGGATAGTCAGCGCTCACTGCAGTCTTCCTTCTTATACGTGTAAACGGAGGGCGTGGCGCCCGGGTAGGGTATCGGCCACGACGATGAGGTGATTGTATACAACTTTGTTTGCGGTTTGTAAGCCTGTTTTTTCCTATTTCTTCCTGTTTTTACCCTCGGAAACCCTCTGCAAGAAACCTGCCCAATTGGTCAGTTAATGACGCGCTCGTCGGCCAGTGGCGTGGTTTTGCGACTGATGGCGTATTTACAGAAGGTGGTGGGCATGTCAGGAAAGAATACCGAATTATTGTGTACAATTTTACAGAAAAATGTCTTAATAATCCGACAGTCGTACGCTGCCGGGTCTCCTGACGGCGCCGTACGGGATTTTTTGCCCACAGATAGAACAGAGGCGAGCAAGCAATGGGACGTTTGACCACGCATGTACTGGATGCCGCTCACGGCTGCCCTGGCAGCTCGATCAAGGTCGAGCTGTACCGGGTCGAAGGCCAGCAGCTCGAGCTGGTGCACACCACCCTGACCAACAGCGATGGCCGTTGCGACGCGCCACTGTTGCAAGGTGACGATTACCGCAGCGGCGTCTACCAGCTGCAGTTCAATGCCGGCGACTACTACCGCGCCCGTGGCGTGCAGCTGCCTGAGCATGCATTTCTTGATGTTGTGGTACTGCGTTTTGGCATCAGCGCCGAGCAGGATCACTACCACGTACCACTGTTGATCTCGCCGTACAGTTACTCGACCTATCGTGGAAGCTAGTTGGTCGCTAGAAGAATCTTCGTAGGTCCTTGCCCGCTCACACTGCGGGCTTTTTTTTGTCTGCAATTTGAAGGTGCATCCAGTTTCTGTGGGGGCCGGCCTTGCCGGCGATGAGGCTGACGACCGCTCTGCGGTCGATCGCTGGCAAAGCCAGCTCCCACAAGGGCTGGACCAGGCAACAAAAAGCCCCACCCGAAGGTGAGGCTCTGTTTACCCGGGGTTGTGCTTACAGGAACACAAACTTGGCAATGAAGATCGCCGTCAGTACCCACAAGCTTGCCGAGATCTCGCTGAAGCGACCGGTACCGGCCTTGAGCACCACATAGGTGATAAAGCCCAGGGCAATACCGTCGGCAACCGAGAAGGTCAGCGGCATCATGATCGCGGTGACGATCGCCGGGATGCTGTCGGTGGCTTCATCCCAGTTGATGTGCGCCATGCTGCCCATCATCAGCATCGCCACATAGATCAACGCACCCGCCGTGGCGTAGGCGGGAATCATCCCGGCCAGGGGGGCGAAGAACATCGCGGCGATGAAGAACAGGCCGACCACCACCGCCGTCAGGCCGGTGCGGCCACCTGCGGCAACACCCGCAGCACTTTCCACATAGCTGGTTACCGGCGGTACGCCCACCACTGCACCGAACACACTCGAAGCACTGTCTGCCTTCAATGCGCGCGAGAGGTTTTCGATGCGTCCGTCGGCATTCACCAGGTTGGCGCGCTGGGCTACGCCCATCAGGGTGCCGGCGGTGTCGAACATGTGCACGAAGAGGAAGGCGAACACCACGGCAATCATGCTGACGTTGAACACGCCCGCGACATCCATGGCCATCCAGGTCGGTGCCAGGCTCGGTGGCAACGAGAACAGGCCGCCGTATTCGACCAGGCCCAGGCCCCAGCCGGCGAGGGTGACGCTGATGATGCTGATCAGGATCGCGCCGAACACGCGGTGATAGCTGAGCACTGCAATCATCAAAAAGCAGATCGCCGCCAGCAGCGGGCCAGGCTCATGCAGAGAGCCGAGCTTGATCAGGGTGGCCGGGCTGTCGACGACAATTCCGGCAGTTTTAAGACCGATCAGTCCGAGAAACAATCCGACGCCGGCACCCATCGCATGACGCAGGCTCACGGGAATGCTGTTGAGCAGCCATTCACGCACCCGCGAAAGCGTCAGCAGCATGAACAGCACCCCGGAGACGAATACCGCGCCCAGCGCCGCCTCCCAGGTGTAGCCCATGGTCCCGACCACGGTATAGGTAAAGAAGGCGTTGAGGCCCATGCCCGGTGCCAGGCCTACTGGCCAGTTGGCGTACAGGCCCATCAACAGGCAGCCCAGGGCGGCGGCGATACAGGTGGCGACAAAAGCCGCACCGTGATCGATGCCGGCATCGGCCATGATGTTGGGGTTGACGAAGATGATGTAGGCCATGGTGATAAAGGTGGTCAACCCGGCGATCATCTCGGTTTTGACGGTGGTGCCATGTAGCTTGAGTTTGAAAATCCGCTCCAGCCAGCTCGTTTCGAGCGGTGGGGCAAGATCCAGCGTAGGGGCTTCGGATTTGCGGCTTTCCACAGCGTGTACTCCTCAAGTCTTTTCTTGTTTTTCAGAGCCAGTCCTGCGCACGCACTGGGAAGCTCTGTGAGGCGGATGGGATGGCAGGCGACCGGACCGTTTGTTGACTTCTGAGTCAGGAAGTTGCACGGATGGATTATGCGTTTGTATACAAAGAATGCAAATAATGTTTTTGTTGTTGTGCGCAAATAATTTCGCCGCATCGCTATAAAGGCCATCACCCCCTGCAGAAATCGCTGCGGCTGTGTACAATGTGCCCATACCTTAATCGTTTAATTTTCTTACCAAGACTTGCCTCCGCCCCACTGGCTGGTATTACAGTCAGGGTCCGACAGGCCGATCCCCGTGCTCGAGTGCCCATGAACGAACAGCTGCAACCTCTCAAGAAACCAGTGCGTACCGGCAAGGCCGGGCGCAGCGGAACCCAGGACGACATCGTCTACGCGCACATTTTCGAGGCCATTCTCGAACAGCGTCTGGCGCCGGGTACCAAGTTGAGCGAGGAAGCCCTGGGCGAAATCTTTGGCGTCAGCCGCACCATCATTCGCCGCGCACTGTCGCGCCTGGCGCATGAAAGCGTGGTGCTGCTGCGGCCTAACCGCGGTGCGGTGGTGGCCAGCCCGACCGTTGAGGAAGCGCGCCAGGTGTTTTTCTCGCGGCGCATGGTTGAGCGCGCCATCACCGAGCTTGCGGTCGAGCACGCCACCGCCGAGCAGCTCAACGAGTTGCGCCAGATGGTGCGTGAAGAGCGCGACAGTTTCTCCCGGGGCGACCGCGGTGCCGGTATTCGTCTGTCCGGCGAGTTCCACCTGAAGCTCGCCGAAGCCGCCGGCAATGCGCCGTTGATCAGCTTCCAGCGCAGCCTGGTGTCGCAGACTTCGTTGATCATCGCCCAGTACGAAAGCGGCAACCGTTCGCACTGTTCCTACGACGAGCACATGCAGCTGATCGACGCCATCGAGGCGCGTGACGTCAATCAGGCGGTCAGCCTGATGATGCACCACATGGATCACATCGACAGCAAGCTCAACCTCGACGAGGACAGCGCTTCGGATGATCTGCATGCGGTGTTCTCGCATTTGTTGCAGACCAAGAAGCGTGGCAGTTCGGTGCCGATCAAGGGCTGATAACCGGCTCAAAACAATCGCGGGGCAAGCCCGCTCCCACAGGTTCAAACAAATCCTGTGGGAGCGGGCTTGCCCCGCGATGTTTTTGAAGATTAACGCTGGTGTACGCAACGCCCGGCGGCGAAGGTCTGTTTGACGGTACGGTCGTCGCCCAGGGTCATCAGCACGAACAGGGTCTCGTCGATGCTGTTCGACTGCTGGATGCGGTAGTCCATCAGCGGCGTCGCCTTGTAGTCGAGCACCACGAAGTCGGCATCGTTGCCAGGCTTGAGGCTGCCGATGCGGTCATCCAGGCTCAGCGCCTGAGCGCCGCCGAGGGTGGCCAGATACAGCGACTTGAACGGGCTCAGGCGCGCGCCCTGCAGCTGCATGACCTTGTAGGCTTCGTTGAGGGTGTTGAGCAGCGAGAAGCTGGTGCCGGCACCGACGTCGGTACCCAGGCCGACCTTGACCTTGAACTTCTCCGCCTGTGGCAGGTTGAACAGGCCGCTGCCGAGGAACAGGTTGGAGGTCGGGCAGAAGGCCACGGCCGAACCGGTTTCGGCCAGGCGCTGGCACTCTTCGTCACACAGGTGTACGCCGTGGGCGAATACCGAGCGCTCACCGAGCAGCTTGAAGTGATCGTAGACGTCCAGGTAACCCTTGCGCTCAGGGAACAGTTCCTTGACCCAGTCGATCTCCTTGAGGTTTTCGCTCAGGTGGGTGTGCATGTACAGGTCAGGGAATTCGCTCAGCAGCTGCCCGGCCAGGGTCAATTGCTCCGGGGTGCTGGTCGGGGCAAAGCGTGGGGTCACGGCGTAGTGCAGGCGACCCTTGCCGTGCCAGCGTTCGATCAGCGCCTTGCTTTCGGTGTAGCCCGACTCGGCGGTGTCGGTCAGGTAGTCCGGGGCATTGCGGTCCATCATCACCTTGCCGGCGATCATCCGCAGGTCCAGGCGTTCGGCTTCTTCGAAGAAGGCATTGACCGACTCGGGGTGCACGCTGCCAAACACCAAGGCAGTAGTGGTGCCGTTGCGCAGCAGCTCTTCGATGAAGATCTTCGCTACCTTGTCGGCGTGCGCCTTGTCGGCAAACTGCTTCTCGCACGGGAAGGTGTAGGTGTTGAGCCAGTCCAGCAGTTGCTCGCCGTAGGAACCGATCATGCCGGTCTGCGGGAAGTGGATATGGGTGTCGATAAAGCCCGGGGTGATCAGGGCGTCCTGATAGTGCTGTACCTCGATGTCTGCCGGCAGGCTCGGCAGCAGTTCACTGGCGTGTCCCAGGGCGCTGATCTTGCCGTTGTCGATCAGCAGCAGGCCGTCCTGGAAATACTGGTAGGAAGCTTCGATTCCCACCTCGGCAGGGTCGGCGATGCTGTGCAGGATGGCGGCACGGTAGGCTTTGCGGGTTGCGCTCATAGGGCTCTCGTCATATGGCTTGGCTGCGCCGCGAGGGCGGCAGCAATTGGGCAATGGGGCCGGCATTGGTCGCACTGTCGTGCTGGCCGAAGCTGGCGTTGTAGGTGGCAATGATTTCAGCGGCGATGGACACGGCGATCTCGATCGGCAGTTTGCCCTTGACCTCGGCCAGGCCCATGGGGCAACGCATGCGTTGCAGACGCTCCTCGGTGTAGCCGCGTTCACGCAGACGGTGTTCGAATTTGACCCGTTTGGTTTTCGAGCCGATCAGGCCGAACCAGGTGAAGTCATTGCGTTTAAGGATTGCAGCGGTCAGTTCCAGGTCCAGTTGATGGTTGTGGGTCATGACGATGCAATAGCTGCCAGCGGGCAGGTCGTCGACTTCATCGACCGGCTCTTCGCTGACGATCTTGCTGACGCCAGTCGGAATCTGCTCGGGAAACTCCTGCTCGCGCGAATCGATCCAGCGCACCCGGCAGGGCAGCGCGGCGAGCAAGGGTACCAGAGCGCGGCCGACATGGCCTGCGCCGAACACGGCGATTTGTGCTTGCACCTGGCCCATGGGCTCGAACAGCAGCACGGTAGCGCCGCCGCAGCACTGGCCAAGACTGGCGCCGAGGCTGAAGCGCTCCAGATGCGGTGATTCGCGACGCTCGGCGAGCATCTCGCGGGCGATTTTCATCGCTTTGTATTCAAGGTGGCCGCCGCCGATGGTGTCGAACAGCTGTTCGGCGCTGACCACCATCTTCGAGCCGGCATTGCGTGGCGTCGAGCCGCGTTCTTCGATGATGGTCACCAGTACGCAGGCTTCACCGCGGGCTTGCAGGTCGGCGAGGGCGTTGATCCAGGTGTGCATTATTCAGTTACCTCTGGGGTGTCTGTTCCGGCCTCATCGCCGGCAAGGCCGGCTCCCACACTGAGAGTTTCGAATCATTGCTCTGTGGGAGCCGGCCTTGCCGGCGATAGGGGCCTCACGGAGTCACTGTCTCAACCTCGGCAGCCGGCTGCTGTGCCGCCACCGCCTTGCGCATCTGCTCGCAACCCCATAGCACCCGCTCAGGTGTCGCCGGCGCATCGATCTTCGGTTGCACCCGGTAGTCCGCCAGGCTGGCCACGGCATCCTTGATCGCGCACCAGGCGGCGATACCCAGCATGAACGGCGGTTCACCCACGGCTTTGGAGTGGAACACGGTGTCTTCCGGGTTCTTGCGGTTTTCCACCAGCTTCACGCGAAAGTCGATCGGCATGTCCGCCACCGCCGGAATCTTGTAACTGGCCGGGCCGTTGGTCACCAACTTGCCCTTGGCGTTCCACACCAGCTCTTCGGTGGTCAGCCAGCCCATGCCCTGAACGTAGCCGCCTTCCACCTGGCCGATGTCGATGGCCGGGTTCAGCGAGGCGCCGACGTCGTGCAGGATGTCGGTGCGCAGCATCTTGTATTCGCCGGTCAGGGTGTCGACGATCACTTCGGCACAGGCCGCACCGAACGCGAAGTAGTAGAACGGCCGGCCACGGGCCTGGCTACGGTCGTAATAGATTTTCGGGGTCTTGTAGAAGCCGGTGCTCGACAGCGATACCTGGGCAAAGTAAGCCTGCTGGATCAGCGCGTCGAAGCTGATGATCTCGTCGCGGATACGCACATGATTGTTGCGGAACTCGACGTCTTCCTCGGTCACCTTGTATTGCCGCGCAGCGAACTCCACCAGGCGCTTCTTGATGGTCTCTGCCGCGTTCTGTGCTGCCTTGCCGTTCAGGTCGGCGCCAGAGGAGGCCGCCGTCGGCGAGGTGTTCGGCACCTTCTCGGTGTTGGTCGCGGTGATCTGCACACGCTGGAAGTCGACCTGGAACACCTCGGCCACCACCTGCGCCACCTTGGTATTGAGGCCCTGGCCCATTTCGGTGCCGCCATGGTTCAGGTGGATGCTGCCGTCGGTGTAGACGTGTACCAGGGCACCGGCCTGGTTGAGGAAGCTGGCGGTAAAGGAAATACCGAACTTCACCGGGGTCAGCGCCAGGCCTTTCTTGAGGATCGGGCTATGGGCATTGAACAGGCGGATCGATTCGCGGCGCTCATGGTAGTCGGCGCTGGCCTCCAGCTCGGCAGTCATTTCCTCGAGCATGTTGTGCTCGACGGTCTGGTAGTAGTGGGTAACGTTGCGCTCGGTCTTGCCGTAGTAGTTGGCCTTGCGAACCGCCAGCGGGTCGAGCGCCAGGCTGCGGGCGATATGGTCCATCACCTCTTCGATGGCGACCATCCCCTGCGGGCCGCCGAAGCCCCGGTAGGCAGTGTTCGACGCGGTGTTGGTCTTGCAGCGATGACCGTTGACCGTGGCGTCACCGAGGTAATAGGCGTTGTCGGAGTGGAACATGGCGCGGTCGACGATGGATGCCGAAAGGTCTGGTGAGTAACCGCAGTTGCCGGCCAGCTCCAGGTTGATCCCGTGCAGGCGGCCGCTGTCATCGAAGCCGACGTCGTATTCGACGTAGAACGGATGGCGTTTACCGGTCATCAGCATGTCTTCGACCCGCGGCAGACGCATCTTGGTCGGCTGCCCGGTCAGGCGCGCGATCACCGCGCACAGGCACGCCGGGCTCGCGGCCTGGGTTTCCTTGCCGCCGAAGCCGCCGCCCATGCGGCGCATGTCGACCTGTACCTTGTTCATCGGCACGTCGAGCACTTCGGCGACCAGCTTCTGCACCTCGGTGGGGTTCTGGGTCGAGCAGTAAACGATCATCCCGTCGTCTTCGGTAGGCATCACCGACGAGATCTGGGTTTCCAGGTAGAAGTGTTCCTGGCCGCCGATGTGCAGGGTACCTTGCAGACGATGCGGCGCGTTCGCCAGGGCCGTGGCCGAGTCGCCGCGTTTGTGGGTGTGGCTGTCCAGCACGAAGTGGCGCTTGTGCAGGGCCTCGACCACGTCGAGCACCGGTTCCAGGTCTTCGTATTCGACGATCGCGGCCATTGCCGCGCGGCGTGCGGTGTCCAGGTCGCGGGCGGCGACGGCGAGTACCGGCTGGCCGACGAACTCGACCTTGTCGATGGCCAGCAACGGGTCGCCGGGCATGATCGCGCCAATGTCCTTGAGGCCTGGAATGTCTTCGTGGGTGATGGCGATGCGCACACCCTCGAAGGCATAGCAGGGGCTGGTATCGATCTTCAGCACCCGCGCATGGGCGCGGTCGGACATGCGCGCATACACGTGCAGCTGGTTGGGGAATTCCAGGCGGTCGTCGATGTACTGCGCCTCACCGCTGACCTGCTTGTCGGCGCTGTCGTGCTTGATGCTGCGCCCGACTCCGGTGGTCAGGTCCTGGCTGAACAGCTCGGCCATTTGCGCCTGGCTTTTGGCGACGTGATGGTTAGACATAAGCGGTCACCCGGGTCTCGATGTGCGGCGTTTGCAGTTCGATGAAGTATTTGCGCAGCAGGTTCTGCGCACTGAGCAGGCGGTATTCCTTGCTGGCGCGGAAGTCCGACAGCGGGGTGAAGTCTTCGGCCAGGGCCTGGCAGGCACGTTCGATGCTGGCCTGGTTCCAGGCTTTACCGACCAATGCGGCTTCGCAGGCGCGGGCGCGTTTGGGGATTGCAGCCATGCCGCCGAAGGCGATGCGTGCGGCTTCAACCACACCGTTTTCGATGCGCAGGTTGAAGGCGGCGCAGACGGCGGAAATATCGTCGTCCAGGCGCTTGGAAACCTTGTAGGCACGGAACGTCCAGGCGCTGCGGGCGCGCGGCACAATGATCTTCTCGATGAACTCGCTTTCCTGACGGGCAGTGATGCGGTAGTCGATGAAGTAGTCTTCCAGCGCCAGGGTGCGGGTGCTGCCGCCTTTGCGCAGGACAATCTGCGCATCGAGGGCAATCAGCAGGGGCGGGGAGTCGCCGATCGGCGAGGCGTTGCCGATGTTGCCACCGAGGGTGCCCTGGTTGCGGATCTGCAAGGAGGCAAAGCGGTGCAGCAGTTCGCCGAAGTCCGGGTATTCGCGGCTCAAGGCGTCGTAGCAGTCGGTCAGCGGGGTGGCCGCGCCAATTTCCAGATGTTCATCATGGCTGTCGATGCGCTTGAGTTCGGCGACGTTGCCGACATAGATCATCACCGGCAGGGTTTTGTGGAACTGGGTGACTTCCAGTGCCAGGTCGGTACCACCAGCGAGCAGGCGAGCTTCGGGATGCGAGCCGTAGAGGTCGGCCAGATCGGCGACGGTCAACGGTACCAGGCAGCGCTTGTCGCCGCTGTTGAGTTCACCGGTTTCGCTCGGCGCAATGGCTTTGAGACGGGCAATGGTCTGCGTCTGGTTGCTGTCAAACTGGTCGGGCTTGGCCTGGCAGCAGGACTGTTCGGCAGCCGCCAGAATAGGGCGGTATCCGGTGCAGCGGCAGAGGTTGCCGGCCAGCGCTTCCTGGGCCTTGTGCAGGTCCGGTGCATCGCTGTTCTTTTGCAGGGCAAACAGCGACATGACAAAACCGGGGGTACAGAAGCCGCACTGCGAGCCGTGGCAGTCGGCCATGGCCTGTTGCACGCTGTGCAGTTGGCCTTGATGCTTGAGACCTTCGACGCTGATCAATTGCTTGCCGTGCAACGACGAAACAAAGGTCAGGCACGAGTTCAGGCTGCGGTAGCGGATCTGCTCGCGGCCGTCGTCGCCCTCGGCCAGTTCGCCGACTACCACCGTGCAGGCACCACAATCGCCGCTGGCGCAGCCTTCCTTGGTACCGGACTTGCCCAAGTGCTCGCGCAGGTATTGCAGCACTGTCAGGTTGGGATCCAGGGCATGCTCACTGCGCAGCTCCTGGTTTAATAGAAACTGGATCACGGAAGGCCTCACACGCGGTTTATTGTTGTTGAGCGGACTGTAAGCAGACTTGATTTTTAGGTCAACAATTTTCTGACTTCTGGGTCAGGAAAATTTACGCGCCATTACCCGCCCGCCACAGGCGTCTCTCTATAGAGCATAGTCCGCTGTGCCCATGGCCGATTTTTTTGCGCCATTGCTGCCAACTTCTGCTGCCAGGCCCCTGCGCGGCGCGGGGGCAAGTGCGCTACAATTGCGCCCTTTGCACAGTTCAATGATTTTGAAGGAAAACCATGACGTTCAAGGCGCCGGACAGCCTCTCCGAGCAAATTGCCCACTACCTGGCCGAGCGGATCATCCGCGGCGAGCTCAAACCTGCTGAGCGTATTCAGGAGCAGAAGGTCACCCAGGCATTGAACGTCAGTCGCGGCTCGGTGCGTGAAGCCTTGCTGATCCTCGAACGTCGGCACCTGGTGACCATCCTGCCGCGCCGTGGCGCCCATGTGACCGAACTCGACGAACATGGCGTGCGCAGCCTGTGTACCTTGATGGGCGAGCTGTACATCCTTTTGGGCAATGCGGTTGCACAGAACTGGCGCAATGAAAGCGACCTGCTGGCATTCCTGAACATCCAGCAAAGCCTGACCAGTGCCCTGCAGCGCCAGGACATCAAGGTTTTCGTCGAAGAAAGCTTTGCGGTGATGCGCGCGGCTTACCCGTTCGCCAACAACCCTTACCTGCAGGAAACCGTCGAGAACCTGCAGCCGGCCATGAGTCGCGCCTATTACCTGGCGCTGGATCAACGCAAGGCCGAAATGAGCGACTTCCTGGCGTTGTTCGCCAACCTGCTGGAGGCCGTGGTTGCCCGCGATCAGGCGCGCATCCGCAAGGTGCTGGTCGAATACTGCCAGCGCAGCTGCGAGCTGGTGCTGGCGGCACTGGCGACCGCCTGAGCATGCGCCTAAAGTGCATTCGCCTGGCCGGGTTCAAGTCGTTCGTCGACCCGACCACGGTCAACTTCCCCAGCAACATGGCGGCAGTGGTCGGGCCCAATGGCTGCGGCAAGTCCAACATCATCGATGCGGTGCGCTGGGTGATGGGCGAAAGCTCGGCGAAAAACCTGCGTGGCGAGTCGATGACCGACGTCATCTTCAACGGCTCGACCAGCCGCAAACCGGTGAGCCAGGCCAGTATCGAACTGGTGTTCGATAACTCCGACAGCACCCTGGTCGGTGAATACGCCGCCTACGCGGAAATCTCCATCCGCCGTAAAGTTACCCGCGACGGGCAGAACACCTATTACCTCAACGGTACCAAGTGCCGGCGCCGTGATATCACCGACATCTTCCTCGGTACTGGCCTGGGCCCGCGCAGCTACTCGATCATCGAGCAGGGGATGATCTCCAAGCTGATCGAGGCCAAGCCGGAAGACCTGCGCAACTTCATCGAAGAAGCGGCCGGGATCTCCAAGTACAAGGAGCGTCGGCGCGAGACCGAGAATCGCATCCGCCGCACCCATGAAAACCTTGAGCGCCTGACCGACCTGCGCGAAGAGCTGGAGCGCCAGCTCGAACGCTTGCATCGCCAGGCTCAGGCCGCCGAGAAGTACAAGGAGTACAAGGCCGAGGAACGCCAGCTCAAGGCGCAGCTGGCGGCCTTGCGCTGGCAGGCGCTGGATCAGCAGGTCAGTCAGCGCGAAGTGGTGATCGGTGACCAGGAAGTGGCCTTTGAGGCCTTGGTGGCCGAGCAGCGCAATGCCGATGCCAGTATCGAGCGTCTGCGTGATGGCCATCATGAACTCTCCGAGCGCTTTGGGCAGGTGCAGGGGCGCTTCTACTCGGTCGGCGGCGATATCGCCCGGGTCGAGCAAAGCATCCAGCATGGCCAGCAGCGTCTGCGCCAGCTCCAGGACGACTTCAAGGAAGCCGAGCGCTCGCGCCTGGAGACCGAGTCGCACCTGGGGCATGACCGCACCTTGCTGGCGACCCTCGGCGAAGAGCTGGCAATGCTCGAGCCTGAGCAGGAAATGACCCTGGCCGCTGCCGAAGAGTCGGCGGCCACCCTGGAAGAAGCCGAAGGCACCATGCACGGCTGGCAGGAACAGTGGGACACCTTCAACACCCGTTCGGCCGAACCACGTCGCCAGGCCGAAGTGCAGCAGGCGCGTATTCAGCAGCTCGAACAGGCGCTGGAGCGTCTGTTCGAGCGCCAGCGCAAGTTGGCTGAAGAGCGCGACCAGCTCAGCGCCGACCCTGAAGATGCCGCGATTCTGGAGTTGGGTGAGCAAGTGGCCAGCAGCGAGCTGGTGCTTGAAGAGATTCAACTGCAGGAACAACAGGTGGTCGAGCAACTGGAAACCCTGCGCGAGCAATTGCAGCAGGCCGTCCAGGCACAGCAACAGAGCCAGGGCGAGTTGCAGCGCCTGGGTGGCCGCCTGGCGTCGCTCGAGGCCTTGCAGCAGGCCGCGCTGGACCCGGGCACTGGCACCGCGCAATGGTTGCGCGAGCAGGGCCTGGAGCAGCGTCCGCGTCTGGCTGAGGGCCTGCGGGTCGAACCGGGGTGGGAGCTGGCGGTGGAAACCGTGCTGGGCGCCGATTTGCAGGCCGTGCTGGTGGATGATTTCAGTAGCCTTGATCTGGCAGCATTCAGTCAGGGCGATCTGCGTTTGCTTGATTCAACGACCGAAAGTGCGCGCATTCCGGGCAGCTTGCTCGACAAGGTTGAAGGCCGGGTCGATCTGGCGCCCTGGTTGGGGCAGGTTTTGCCGGTGGAAAGCCTTGAGCAGGCGCTGGCCCAGCGCAGCCGCTTGAATGACGGCCAGAGTCTGGTCAGCCGTGATGGCTACTGGGTCGGGCGGCATTTTCTGCGGGTCAATCGCGCCAGCGATGCTCAAGGTGGGCTGCTGGCCCGTGGCCAGGAACTGGAGCGCCTGGGGCTTGAGCACCAGGAGCTGGAGGCCGCGCTCGAATTGCTTGAAGCCCGGTTACAGGAGCAGCGCGAGCAGCAGCAGGACCTTGAGGAGCGCCGCGAACAATTGCGTCGTCGCGCCCAGGACGAGGCCCGCCAGCAGAGTGAACTCAACGCTCGGTTGTCGGCCGGCAAGGCGCGCGCCGAGCAATTGAGCTTGCGCCGTCGGCGTCTGGAGGAAGAGCTGGCCGAACTGCTGGAGCAACGCGCCCTCGAAAGCGAGAATCTCGGTGAGTCGCGCCTGCAACTGCAGGAGGCCCTCGATCTGATGGCCCAGGACACCGAACAGCGCGAACTGCTTCTGGCCCAGCGCGACAGCTTGCGTGAGCGTCTCGACCGGGTGCGCCAGGAAGCTCGTCAGCACAAGGATCACGCTCATCAACTGGCCGTGCGCCTGGGCTCGTTGCGCGCCCAGCACGATTCCACCCGTCAGGCCCTTGAGCGTCTGGAGCTGCAGTCGGAGCGTCTGACGGAGAAGCGTGAACAGCTGAGCCTCAACCTGGAAGAGGGTGAAGCACCGCTGGAAGAGCTGCGCCTGAAACTCGAAGAGCTGCTGGAAAAGCGCATGAGCGTCGATGACGAAATGCGCCAGGCCCGCCTGCACATGGATGAGGCTGACCGCGAGCTGCGTGACGCGGAGAAACGCCGGACCCAGGCAGAGCAGCAAGCGCAATTGCTGCGTGGCCAGCTGGAGCAGCACCGCCTGGAATGGCAAGGGCTGAGCGTACGGCGCAAGACGCTTCAGGAGCAGTTGCACGCCGACGGCTACGACCTGCAAGGGGTCCTTGGCACCCTCAGCGAGGCGGCCAGCGAGCAAGAAGCCGAGCAGGAGCTGGAACGCATCGACGCCCGTATCCAGCGCCTGGGCGCGATCAACCTGGCGGCCATCGACGAGTATCAGCAGCAGTCAGAGCGCAAGCGTTATCTGGATGCTCAGGATGCCGACCTGGTCGAAGCCCTGGATACCCTGGAAAACGTCATTCGCAAGATCGACAAGGAAACCCGCAACCGCTTCAAAGATACCTTTGATCAGATAAATGCCGGATTACAGGCACTTTTCCCAAAAGTTTTCGGTGGTGGCAGTGCTTACCTGGAACTGACGGGCGAAGATTTACTCGATACAGGGGTAACGATCATGGCGCGGCCACCGGGCAAGAAGAACAGCACCATTCACCTGCTCTCGGGCGGGGAGAAAGCGCTGACCGCCCTGGCCCTGGTATTTGCCATTTTCAAACTGAACCCGGCACCGTTCTGCATGCTCGATGAAGTCGATGCGCCACTGGACGATGCCAACGTCGGACGCTACGCCCGGCTGGTCAAGGAGATGAGTCAGACAGTGCAGTTCATCTATATCACTCACAACAAGATCGCCATGGAGATGGCCGATCAGTTGATGGGGGTTACCATGCATGAACCGGGTTGCTCGCGTCTGGTTGCGGTCGATGTGGAGGAGGCGATGGCCATGGTCGACGCCTGACTTGAGGCGATAAAGCGTGAACCTGCGCTAAATGGCCCTGTCAGTTGCGACAGACGGTGTAAAGTTATCTTTGGTCGTGCTAGCTTAATGTCACTTATTTTTTGCGTGGGTAAAAACGCCTGTCAGAACATAGAGTTGGCGCCACGTTTTAAAGGGGTTTAAACCCTTTATTTTTCAGCATTTTTTACAGAGGCACAGGATTACATGGAAATCGGTCTGCGCGAGTGGCTGATCGTCATCGGCATCATTGTCATTGCCGGTATTCTTTTTGACGGCTGGCGTCGTATGCGCGGCGGCAAGGGCAAGCTGAAGTTTCGTCTGGATCGCAGCTTCTCCAATGCCCCTGATGACGATAACAGCCCCGAATTGATCGGCCCGCCGCGGGTATTGGACACCCACAAGGAACCTGAGCTGGACGAGCACGACCTGCCGTCCATGAGTGCTGCGCGCGAGCGTGACAATAGCAGCAAGCCAAAGGCGTCCAAACGCAAGCGTGGTAGCGAACCGCAGCAGGGCGACCTGAACCTGGCGGCTGAGCCGCGTGAGCGTGAGCCGGACCTGTTTGCCAATGCTGACGACGATTACCCGGATGAAAGCCGTAATAACGGCAATGCCTTTGCCAGCACCGAAACCCGTGACCTGCCGCCGGTTGAAGAAGTCCTGGTGATCAGCGTGATTTCCCGTGACGAAGGCGGCTTCAAGGGCCCGGCCTTGCTGCAGAACATTCTCGAAAGCGGTTTGCGTTTCGGCGAAATGGATATTTTCCACCGTCACGAAAGCATGGCCGGTAATGGCGAAGTGCTGTTTTCGATGGCCAACGCGGTCAAGCCGGGCGTGTTCGACCTGGACGATATCGATCACTTCAGCACCCGTGCGGTGAGCTTCTTCCTGGGCTTGCCGGGGCCGCGTCATCCCAAGCAGGCCTTTGATGTCATGGTTGCTGCTGCGCGCAAGCTGGCTCATGAACTCAACGGTGAGCTCAAGGACGACCAGCGCAGCGTAATGACTGCCCAGACCATCGAGCATTACCGTCAGCGCATCGTCGAGTTCGAGCGCCGTGCCCTGACCCAGAAACGCTAACAGCATCGCGGGGCAAGCCCGCTCCCACAAACAGCCTCCCTGTGGGAGCGGGCTTGCCCCGCGATGAGGCCCTCAAAGCCGACCCCGAACACGCAAGAGCAGCCCAGGCTGCTCTTTTGCTTTGCAAGAGAATACGAAAATGACCGCCGAATCCCGAATCCTCGAACTGCGTGCCGAACTCGACCAGCACAACTATCGCTACTACGTGCTCGACGAGCCCAGCGTTCCGGACGCCGAATACGACCGTGTGTTCAACGAACTCAAAGCGCTGGAAGCCGAGCATCCGGAGCTGGTGACCGCTGATTCGCCGACCCAGCGTGTCGGCGGTGCGGCCTTGTCGGCTTTCAGTCAGGTGCGTCACGAAGTGCCGATGCTGAGCCTGGGTAACGCCTTCGAGGAAAACGACCTGCGCGAGTTCGACCGGCGCGTGGTCGAAGGCCTGGACCTGCCAGCAGGCGATCTGTTCGGTGACGGCGTGGCGGTGGATTACAGCTGCGAGCCCAAGCTCGATGGTCTGGCCGTCAGCTTGCTGTACCGCGACGGGCAACTGGTGCAGGGCGCCACCCGTGGCGACGGCACCACCGGCGAAGACATCAGCGTCAACGTGCGTACCGTGCGCAACATTCCCCTGAAGCTGCAAGGTGAGGGTTGGCCAGCCGTGCTCGAAGTGCGCGGTGAGGTGTACATGTCCAAGGCCGGCTTCGAACGTCTGAACCAGGCGCAGATCGAAGCGGGCGGCAAGACCTTCGCCAACCCGCGCAACGCCGCGGCGGGCAGCCTGCGTCAGCTGGATTCGAAGATCACCGCCAGCCGCCCGCTGGAGTTCTGCTGCTATGGTCTGGGCCAGGTCTCGGCGCCACTGGCCGACACCCATATCGGCACCCTGGAACAGCTCAAGGCCTGGGGCATGCCGATCAGCCGCGAACTGCGCCATGCAGCGGGCGTTACCGAGTGCCTGGAGTACTACCGCGATATCGGCGCGCGCCGCAATGACCTGCCTTACGAGATCGATGGCGTGGTGTTCAAGGTCAACAGCCTGGCTTCCCAGCGCGAACTGGGCTTTCGTGCCCGCGAACCGCGCTGGGCCATTGCCCACAAGTTCCCGGCCATGGAAGAACTGACCGAAGTGCTGGACGTCGAATTCCAGGTCGGACGTACCGGCGCGGTCACCCCGGTGGCCCGGCTCAAGCCGGTGAAGGTGGCTGGAGTGACCGTGTCCAATGCCACGTTGCACAACATGGACGAAGTGGCGCGCCTGGGGCTGATGATCGGCGATACGGTGATCATTCGCCGGGCTGGCGATGTCATCCCGCAGGTGATGCAGGTGGTGACCGAGCGTCGTCCTGATGATGCCCGGCCGGTGCACATCCCCACACAGTGCCCGGTCTGTGGCTCACAGGTAGAGCGCACGCAGTTGATCAAGCGCAGCAAGGGCAAGGAAACCGTCAGTGAGGGCGCGGTGTACCGCTGCGTCGGTCGTCTGGCCTGCGCTGCGCAACTCAAGCAGGCGATCATTCATTACGTCTCGCGGCGCGCCATGGACATCGAAGGGCTCGGCGAAAAGAGCGTCGAGCAACTGGTGGATGAAGGCCTGATCCGTTCGCCGGCCGACCTCTATCAACTGACGTTCGAGCAGGTTGTCGACCTGGAAGGCTTTGCCGAACTGTCGAGCAAGAACCTGCTGGCGGCCATTGCTGCCAGCAAGCAGCCGGGCCTTGCACGCTTCATCTACGCCCTGGGCATTCCCGATGTGGGTGAGGAGACGGCCAAGGTCCTGGCGCGCTCCCTGGGCTCGTTGCAGCGGGTCATGGCGGCATTGCCGCAGGTGCTGACCTACCTGCCGGACATCGGCCTGGAGGTGGCTCACGAGATCCATAGCTTCTTTGAAGATGAGCACAACCGCACCGTTATCAGTCAGCTGCTAGAGCGTGGGCTGCAGTTGCAGGACGAGGGCGATCTGGGCGCCGAGTTCGCGGCCAGCACCACCCTGGCCGGCTTGATCGCCAAGCTGGATATTCCCTCGGTGGGGCCGACGGGGGCGGAAAAGCTGGTGGCCAAACTCGACAGCCTGGAAAAGATCATCGCCGCCGACGGCATCGATCTGCGCCAGGCCCTGGCGGCCAAGCAGGCCGATGCGGTACGCAGTTACTTCCAGGATCCGGCCAATGCCGCGCTGGCCCTGGCCATTGAGGCGCAGCTGCGTGAGTTCGGCATGCACTGGTCGAGCGAGAAAAAAGTCGCCGCCGGTTTGCCGCTGACCGGTCAGACCTGGGTGCTGACCGGCTCCCTGGAGCGCATGAGTCGCGATATCGCCAAAGACAAGCTGGAAAGCCTCGGCGCCAAGGTCGCGGGCTCGGTGTCGGCCAAGACCCATTGCGTGGTGGCCGGGCCGGGGGCCGGTTCCAAGCTGGCCAAGGCCAACGAACTGGGGCTCAAGGTGCTGGATGAAGATGCCTTTGTGACCTTTATGGGTGAGCATGGCATTGCCATCTAAGCCCAGGAACACCGCCAAGTCATTGAGTGCTGATGGTTTTTTTTGAATTAGAGGTTGTATCTTCACTTGATGCCGGTACAATGGCGCGGCTCGTCGCCAGATGAGCTGCGTTATGGTGACCCCATCGGTCCCCCCGCATTGATTACCCGTTAACCTGGTCAGGCCCGGAAGGGAGCAGCCATGGCGGGAACATCGAGTGCCGGGGTGTGGCTGGTGGGGTCGCCACCTATCTCTAAGTCCTTGGTTCTACAAGGATTTCTCGCTCAAAAATCTCGAAGTGGACCAGTGTGTAGGTACACCTAAGTGGTGCGCCACGAGCGGTATGCTAGCTCGCCTCTGTCGGTTATTCCAAGCACTTCATCTCCAGTATGCTGCGAGTGTGCTCCGTCTGATTGTGGCAGAGCGGCCAAACGCTCTTTTGTCGGCAAAGCGCTCCCGCACTGCAAGATGACTGTCTGCGCGTCTTGAAGTTACCTTCCTGGCCAGTGCCATCAATCCTTCCTTAATGAACGGCAGGATGCTTGCTCGATCTATCAGCGGTCCGAGTGCCACGGGTGCTGCTGGATATGATGACAGCGAGCGATTCTGGTTGGTCGCAAGCTAGCCATGAAGGCTAGTGGTGTACAGCTCCGGTAGGTATGCTTGCGACGTCCTAGTCTAAGCAAGCGGAAGGCCATGAGCATTTACGGTGTAGAAGATCAGCTCAACAGAGCAAGAGCATTCATCGAGGCGGGAGACGAAAGCTCGTTGCGTCACGCTTGCCTAGAGCTACGATTCTGTATCGAGATGATTGTGTACAAGAAGCTGAGTCAGGTGGGGCCTGCTCTGCCGCGCTCCATATATCGTACATGGCAGCCACCGAAAGCCATGAAGTTACTCCTAAGCTTTGAACCCCGTGCAGATCGGGATGCCGTCATCAGCATGTGTCTGGATACGGTAGAGGGGAAGCCGTCGGGCGAGTGGTTACGCATCGGTGATTATAAAATGTTCACTGCTAAGACCCTCTCTAAGCAGTACAACAAATTGGGCAAATTTCTGCACATGACAGCCCTCGCGGAAGCAGGCAGCCCGCCTGAGATCACTGTGGAAACGATTCTCCCCGTATTGCAAGAGATCGAGCGAGTGGCAAGTGCGAGCACCGTAATGTCTATGAACTCGATCCAAGCGTACCCTTGCAGCCTATGTAGGGCTGACATGTACGTCAGTGAAGCTCAAATTAAAGCGCAGGCTGAGGTCGAGTGCTATCAAGACAATTGTCAGGCCCGACACGTCATCACGCTGCACGATGATGATAGCTTCGACATTGATCGGCGAGAGCTTCGTTCGGTGCCCTGTCTTGAGTGTGGGCAGCGAATGGCTCTCGAAACTATTGAGCATGATGAAGTGAAGACTTGCGTCAGCTGTGGGCAGTTGCATAGCTTCAGATGGTTTGTGGCGAAGATTCCTAAGGAGTTGGAGCGAAGTGATGATGTGGTCAGCTGAACTACTGGAACGACACGAGAACCACAAACCTACCCCATCTAAAGGGTAAGCCCATGAGAGCGGCTATCGCTGGTATCGCTGTGGCTGCCCTCTTCAGCGGCGAACAGGCACAGAGCAAAGAAGCGGTAGGCTTGCTCGCCCAATGCAATGAGCTGATCAGTTACATGGAGCGCGGAGATCAGGGGAGGGCAGCCACATTCCCTATGGGGCAATGCCTTGGCACGGTGGAAGGTGTCTTGAGAACGATGTACACCCTAAATAATAAGCTCTCCAAGGAGCATCAAACTTGCTTCCCTACCAAGCCGATCACGAACGGCGAAGCAGTGCGGATTGTTGTGAAGTATCTTCAAGAGACTGAGATGGCGAACATCGATGACACCATGCTAGCTATGTTCGCCATCCAAGAAGCTTACCTGTGCGAGTGACTGCCACCAAACTCCGATCCCAGTGGGTGTTGGGGGGGGGGCAATGAGTCATCAAAGGCGTATCATTCCGGTGCCACTCTCAAGGAATTCAGAATGAACGCATGGATCGGAGCTATCGCCTTAACCGGATCATTGGTGAGCACTGGGGCATTGGCCGATGGAAATGCCTTGCTAGAACACTGCCAGCAGGTGATGAGAGTCGTGGATGCTGAATCATCGAAGAATACGAATCCGGTATCGGAGCAGGTTAGAGCTCCAGTATGCCTTCCTCAAGCTCTTGCACCAGTTCGACAAGGCTGATTCCCAGAACCTTGCATAGGTCGCGGAGCTGTACGATGTCCAATCGGCGTGTTCCGTTCTCCACGTCACTCATGAATGACTGAGGTCGTCTCAGCTCCTTTGAGCAATCGACTTGGGTCAAGCCCGCCGCCTTTCTGTGCTTCCTGAGCAGGCTCAAGAGGACTGTTTGTTCAGGTCGATAGATCGTCTTTGTCATGGTGAACTAGCCGGGTAATGGTAGCTCTCCAACCTATATCTGCTTTTCGGATATCTGAATTTCGGATATTCTTGCTTGTGCAAGTACCTCGCACCTGTACATTACGGACAATTCATGAACGATCAGCTCTACTACCTCACCAGTCAGAAGAAGACCACCAACCACATTCTGCACCTGCTAATGTGCGTTCCTACCTGTGGGGTATGGCTGTTCGTCTGGGGTATAACCATGCGTGCTAATGACTGGCACAACAGGAAGATCGACAAGCAGATCAGGCAGATTCTGCAACGAAAATCGTAATCGAGATGAACCGGAACGACATGAGTCTTGGTCCGTTCACTAGTGTGATCTTCTAGTACGGCCTGTGATGGTCGTTGCACGTTGAAAGCGGAGCTTTGAGCTGGATACCCTGATCAGCTCCGCTGGTCGTTCGCACCGAAATCGGACAGCTTTCAATTGCTTCATGCAAGGCAGATCACCGCTGACCTGCCGGTCAAACAGTGCCCAATAAAGAATCAACACCAATCCAGCTCTTGCCTTTGATCTTAATTGTAGGTGCACGGTGGTTAGCGACAGCTAACGATGGTATCCCTGTACAAGCTTCGCTTGGCTGGTTGTACGTCAAGGCGTTCAGCCTTCAAGGCTAGGGGATGATATTTTATATCATTCATCCCCTCCATCTTGGTTGAATCAACCCGTAAGCGTCGCTTACATAGAATACCCGCCATGCTCCGCATATCACGTACATCAGGGTCAAAAGCGAAGAGCTTTTGGTGTGTGCTGATGCTATTGAATTGGATGGTGTACTGATCCGGTATCGGGGCGATACGACAACTGTACTGACTCATGCCTCGCATGAAAGGGTGTTCCGCCCAATGCTCCGCATTGAAGTGCTTCTATGATACATGCGGCCGAATTAGTCCCCCCTGCCGAGTGAAGCCGCTTACGCGGCCTGCAACTCGCTTTGCACAGTCTGCATTTCATTACGCCATTTCCGGATGGTCTTCGCTGCTACGCGGGTTTCTCGCTCAATGGTCTTAACCGCCATACCTTGTGTCAGCATTCTCAATACCTCCTGCTTCTTGGGGTGCTGGTGCCGATTCTGATGCTCAGGACGCACTGGTAAGGCTACGATATTAGCGGGAGCTGGAGGTGTCGGGTATTCCGCTTCGTACTCCTCCGCCGTCTTGAACTCAGTCAAAGTGCGAAGGTCGTAGTGCAGCTTGGCCAGCTCTTCGGCACTTGGTTTGGGTAAATCATCATAGTCCTCCCACTCGCAGGCTGTCGGTTCAGGTTCGATTCCTTCCATCTCGTTGAAGAGGGATTGAGGGCGGCTCTTCATCATCCATGGAATGATCAACTCGATCGCCTTGACGTAACGCCGGGCATGTCGCTCTCTCAGTTGAAGCAACTCCTCTACCAACGCGTTGGTAATGGCTGGGAGGCTTTCCAGAATCATGACAAGACTGCGGACTGACAGTGGCATGGACTTACCGTCGATCCCCGTTGGACGATCATGCCAGTCAAGTCGAGCGATCCCTTCGATGATGTCCATCGCAAATGCTGGGTAGCGCCCCCAATACGTTGTGCAGCCGATAAATCCATAGAAAGGATTCTCAAACATCTTGGGCTTTGCTCCCCGATTGCTCTTGGGCTTGCGTTCGGCCTTGCTCTTGGCTTTCGGTGCATTGACTGTCAGCCACTTATCAGCGTTGGCTGAAATTCGTGCGTTCAATGCTTCCAGCTCTGCTGGAGAGAGAAGCTTGGTAGAGGGGTGGGATTCAGTGGTACTGGGCGAATTCGAGACGAGCGGGTGCGACATGGATTGTTCTCCTGTATTCAAGTTCATTTCATAGGCGTGTGCCTCATTAGTAGTGGTTGCCGCAGACGTTAACCTGCGGTGCTGCTTGGTGCGAAAATCAGTCCCGGATATGACGGGAGCAGGTGCGAAGACGCTCAATTACACGAAGATCGATCTTGGCTGTGTACTTCTCTGCAAGTTCAATGCAGTACTCATGGTGTGCAGCCTGATACGTCCTGAATGCTTCGGTGATGTCAAGGAACGTCCCCAATACAACGGGCTTCCCATACATCGAAAGCACCGATACGAATCCGATTCCACCGGAAGCGACCGACACTCCAATGGGAAGTTTCCCGCGACGGCTCCGGGTGTTCCTGAAAATCTGATTGATCAGTTTTGGAACCACCGAGCAATGCTCAGGCGAATAGACGATGTTCAGCGAATCCAGAATGTCTTTGTCCAGCTCGGCATCAGTCTTGAAGGCGTAGGGTTGCATGGAGTACCACGTGGCGAACTCCTGATAGTCATGCCACTTTCTACAGACGCTGCAATCTTCATAGGCAGCGGCCTTCTTGGGGCCATAAGCTCGCCGCATCATGTTGGACCAAGTTTTGTGTGGTGTTCCCTTACCAGTCTTGAAGAAGGGCATACCCATGGCTTTGCGTCGGCTTCCACTGTTGTAGCCAACGCCATAGGTCAAAGACTTATCGAGCGGTGGGCCGAAAAGTGGCAATTCTTCGCCAAGGGTCCGGTCAAGGCGGATTCCAGCCACGCAAGGTGCTACGAAGATGGTCCGAGTGATGTCGTTGAAGCTGTGTTGAAGCATTGTTGTTTCCTCCGTTCAGTTGAAAAATGGGCAATAAAAAACCGACTCAAGGTCGGCATCGGGCTCGTCATTCTTCTCGCTACGGAGGAGTAGGAACTCAGCTATTCGATGTCGTTGACCTCAAGGTTGGTGTTGCTGCTATTGCGTATGTCATGGGGAGTTCTCATGATCTGCATTGACCGTCAGATGGTGGTCAGCCAAAACTTGGGCACTAAAAAGCCTCCTGCAATTTCTGGACGATTTATTCGCACCATGGTCGCGTAGAGGCTTCTAAGTTGTCTGTCTGCTTTACTGAAGCAGATGTGCATCATTGCATACTTACGCTCCGCTCGTCAAGTAATTGTTGCATCTAGCATTGGAATATGCTCGCTGGAAGTCGCAACATCAATCATGCCAAAGCCCTTCAGCACTGTGCCATTTTGAGTAATCCAGTTTCCAGCGGGGGAGAAGCGACCTGCTTAGCTCGGATGGTCAATCCCTCCCGGAAATACTGGGCGGAGCGGGACACGGATACCGCTGCATCAACCATGCCTTATTCCAAGGTAATATCTGGCGATATCAGATGGCTTCGGGGCATAGAAATGCAGCAGGGCAGGACATCCATATTTAAATGGGCGGTCAGGGGCTTAGTGGCGATTGTGGGTACGGTGGTGTTGGCGCCGTTCGCGAAGTGGGGTGAGGAACAGTTGAACCTGTCGATCTTGAGCCCTGCAATTGACAGGGTGCAGAATTGGCTACGGAGTGCGGTGAGTTGGTTAGATCAGCCGGTTCCCGTGCAGATGTGGGAACTTGTAATCCTGCTGCTCTGCGTGCTGGTCGCCTTGGGGCTTATGACTTGGATGTACTTCGATGCGAACGGAAAGCTGGCTGCTCTCGGTGCAGAGCTGGATGCTGCGAATGCGAAACTCTCGATGCCGCCTCGTGCACCAGTCAGTCTAACCTCCGTAGAAATGGATACTTTCAACTTGTTCTGCATGATGGTAGACGCAGAATGCGAGTTGACGCTCAGCAATATCAAAGAATTTAGTGGGCAATCTGTAATCTCCACCACGCACTGCCTCAGCGCTCTAGTTGAGCAAGGCTTGGTAGCGCTTGTATCTGCTCGCTCGGATCAGGAAGAGTACGCGTTGACTGGTGCAGGGCGAGAGTACTGGCTGAATCAAGCTCCCTACGATGCTTTGAATAAGGTTCACAACAAGAAGTGATGAAGCGGTCATGCCGGGTTTCTGCCGGTTGGTTAATTGTAGACAGCACGATACCGATCGTCTGGCACTACATGAGTGCGGGACGTGTTCGGCATGTTTGTCATCTGACGAGCTCCATTCTCAACCGCCTTCGTAGTTTCGATATTCAGAAAACCGTTTCCAGCGGAAGAGAAAGGCATTTGCTTGGTCAAGACCGCCTATGTGCCCCGTAAACATTGGGGTTGCCGACTAGAGTAGCAAGGTAAGGTCGTGTGGAAGGCAATGGTTAACCTAGGTTTTTAGTAGGTTATTTGAGGTTAATTTATATGATTCAATGCCTCGGCCATCGCTTTGACTGGTGTCCTGCTCCCGTAGATGCCGAAGGTAACGGAGCTGTCTTCATGTCCCACCATTCGTTTGATCAGCGAGTCTTGAACCCCAGCTTCACGAAGATCGTCGATGAAGGTATGGCGGAAACTGTGAAATGTCTTTCGGGTATCGGAGATACCGCACTTCGTCTTGTATCTGCCAAACCACTTGGAGGGGGCATGGCCCAGCTTTCCTCTTACTGGCTCAAGTTCAGGGAACAGGCGATCTACTCCGGTCGCTCGGACTGATTCAACCTGCTGTAGTAGGCCAAGCTCGATCAGGGCAGGGTGCAGTGGAAGTATACGGCGACTGCTGGTGTTCTTGAGGTTCTGGCCTTCTCGGCTGTCATCAATGCGGATGCACTGGATGCCCTGTTGTTCGATGAAGTCGTCCACATACAATTGGCAGAGTTCTTCCAGTCGTGCCCCGGTGGTTCGCCCAAGAAGTGGTAACCAGTAGCGCCACGGATGATTGCGGGCTTCCTTTCGCAGCGTCTCATGGTTCAGCAGGACAACCAGATCGTGGCGGTCAAATGAGAGTCGTGCTTCCTTCGCTGATCCCGTCATCACTTTCATGCCTGCTAGTGGGTTGTCAGTGATGTACCCGTTCGTCTTGCACCAGTTCAGGAAGGCAGAAAGCTTTCGTAGGCGATTGTTCACAGTGACGGCAGTAATGGTCTTGTATGTGCTGCCTGATTCAACCACCTGCTTCAGGGTCTTACCCTTGAACTCTGGTCGTAAGCCGAAGTACTGGGGGCAGCGGCTAAGCCGTTCCTTTAGTAGACGAGCTTTCTGCACCTCGAAGGCAGCCGCTGGCATATCCCCCATCAACTCGAACAGATCGGAGAGGGCACGCTCGACTTCATCAGTGCTTCCTACCCGCCATGTACCACCACGTTTCCCTTCTTCTACATAGAGCTTGGACAATGTGGCGAGGGTAGGGCCGTCGTTACTCGGCTTCACAGTAGCCACTGGTGTCTTCCGTGGAGCAGCCTTGATGGTTGGCAGAGGTGCAGCGTCCCGCCATTGCAAACACAACGTACGGAGCATCTGAGGCTCGGCCAGTGGGTGTTCGTTCAGATGCTGATGCACCTGCTGGGCCAGTGAGCTGGCGAGGAATAGAGCAGCCTGACGCTCTCGCAGATGCAGACATACACGCAGGGTGTGACGGTTTGGGAAGAGGTGCTTCGGCAACCGTAGGTTGAGGTAGTAAACGGACTGGCGGCGGACGATATAGGCCATGAGAGGCACCAGAGTGGACCAATGAAGTGGACCAATTGAGTGGAACAATTCTGGTCGCACCCCAGTTTTCGAACGCTCGTGCTGAGTGTGTGCACGGGCAGAGAATCTGCTACCCCGTCAGCCTGAAACCCTTGCCCCATAAGGCCCGCATTGATTACCGAGCATGCTTGCATGCCATCTGGTCAGGCCCGGAAGGGAGCAGCCATAGCGGGAACATCGAGTGCCGGGGTGTGGCTGGTGGGGTCGCCACCTATCTTCAAGCCATGCGCTTGTTCCTGCTTTACCTATCTTGTTTATTTATCGTCTTCTGATGCGTGTGCAATTCCGTCTACTTGTGTCTGGCTGTCCAGCGCTGCTGTATGGTGTTTGACCATCCGCTCAATCTCCCCAGATTTTTTCATGGCCTCAAGGCTGCGCAGAATCCCTTGCGTGGGTACGCCCGGATCATTTCGCACATAGCAGCTCAGTGCCTGCTCCTCCAGTAGTGCCACTGGCTTGAAGCGTTGGGCTTCGGGCAGCGAGCGATTGAACCAATCCAGGCTTAACTGACTGCTGACCGCGTAGCGGTAGCGTCCTGCCTGCAGCTTCTGCAGCACCTGCAACTGGTTGCGCGCATCGTCACGCTTGAAGTGGCCATTGTCGAAATGCGCCTGCAGGGCAGGGTAGTGAAATCCAAGCACGGCACCAATAACCTGGCTGGGCAGCTGCTCCAGGTTTGCTGGCGCTGTTTCGCGGGGATGAGCCACCAGCCAGTCGCGCTGCTGGAACAGCGGCGAGCTCCAGCTGAAGTTGCCCGATTGCCCGCCGCTCCAGGACGGCATTACGAAACAGCGCACATCGACGCTGCCACGCTCCATCCCTGCCTGCAGGCGCAAACGCGGCATTACGTGGAATTCAGGACGACGCTGCACGCGGCTGGCCAGGGTGTTCATCAGGTCGAACATGATGCCTTCGACGGGCTGGTTGTTTTCCAGGCGTACCAGCGGCATGGTCCAGCTATCGGCGATGGCAAAACGCAAGGGGGGTAACTCGGCGGCCGGCAGTTGGCCGATGTACAGCATTAACAGGCTCAAAACCCAGCGCATCCACTTCTCCCTGCGTGGTATCGGCATCCTGGCGAACAAAGCTTATACGTCAGGCCGCATAGCGGATGCAATTTCAGGCCTGCTCCGCTAGGATTAGCGGTCTTTGGTCTATCTATTTGACGGTTTTCGATGAGTTATCAGGTTCTTGCACGTAAATGGCGTCCGCGCTCGTTCCGCGAAATGGTCGGCCAGACCCATGTGCTCAAGGCTTTGATCAACGCACTGGACAACCAGCGCCTGCACCATGCCTACCTGTTTACCGGTACTCGCGGCGTGGGCAAGACTACCATCGCGCGCATCATCGCCAAATGCCTGAACTGTGAAACCGGCATCACCTCGACCCCCTGCGGCACCTGTTCGGTGTGCCGGGAGATCGACGAGGGCCGTTTCGTCGACCTGATCGAGATCGACGCCGCCAGTCGCACCAAAGTCGAAGACACCCGCGAGCTGCTCGACAACGTGCAGTACGCGCCGAGCCGTGGGCGCTTCAAGGTCTACCTGATCGACGAAGTGCACATGCTCTCCAGTCACTCGTTCAACGCCTTGCTCAAGACGCTGGAAGAGCCGCCGCCCTACGTCAAGTTCATCCTTGCCACCACCGATCCGCAGAAGCTGCCGGCGACCATTCTGTCGCGCTGCCTGCAGTTTTCCCTGAAGAACATGACCCCCGAGCGGGTGGTCGAGCATCTGAGCCATGTGCTCGGTGCCGAGAACGTCCCGTTCGAAGACGACGCGCTGTGGCTGCTTGGCCGCGCCGCCGATGGCTCGATGCGCGATGCCATGAGCCTGACCGATCAGGCCATTGCTTTCGGTGAAGGCAAGGTATTGGCCGCCGATGTGCGGGCCATGCTTGGCACGCTCGATCATGGCCAGGTCTACGGCGTCCTGCAGGCGCTGCTCGAAGGCGACGCACGGGCCTTGCTCGAAGCGGTACGCCACCTGGCCGAGCAGGGGCCGGACTGGAGCGGCGTGCTGGCCGAGATGCTCAATGTGCTGCATCGCGTCGCCATTGCCCAGGCACTGCCTGAAGCCGTGGACAACGGCCAGGGCGATCGCGACCGGGTATTGGCCCTGGCCCAGGCGCTGCCGGCCGAGGACGTACAGTTCTACTACCAGATGGGCTTGATCGGTCGTCGTGACCTGCCGCTGGCTCCGGATCCACGCGGCGGCTTCGAGATGGTGCTGTTACGCATGCTGGCCTTCCGTCCCGCCGATACCGATGATGCACCGACGCCGGTACTAAAGCCGGTGGGGATCAGCCAGGCCACAGCTGATTCGGCAAGTGCGGTGGCAGCAGCGAGTTCCGCTGCGCCTGCGGTGATTGCTGCGCCGGCTGTCGAGCCTGTGCCGGTTGCCGCTCCTGAGCCGGTAGCTGTTACCCAGCCTGAGCCGGAAGCTGAGCCTGCGCCCACGCCAGTCGAGGTCAAAGCTGAAGAGCCTGAGCCGGTTGTCGACCTGCCCTGGAACGATCCAGCCCCGGTCCAGCCTGTTGCCGAGTCCGAGGCTGCACCTGCCGCACCCGAACCTGTAGTCGAAGCGCCGCAACCGGTGCCGACGCCGGTTCAGGCGGTGGTACGCCAGGACGAACCGCCTCACGACGACAGCATCGGCTACAGCCCGGCAGGCATGGAGCGTGACGACGAGCCGCCGCTGGACGAGGATTACTATGAGCCGGAGATGGATCCGGCCAGCTACAGTTACCTGGATGAACTGGCGATCGAGCATGTGCACGAAGAGGCGCCGGCCGCTACTCCCGAGCCGTTGCCAGCGGCCATGCCGGCCACCGGCCTGGCTTTGCAATGGCTGGAATTATTCCCGCAGTTGCCGATCTCCGGGATGACCGGCAGTATCGCCGCCAACTGTACGCTGATTGCCGCCGAAGGCGATGACTGGCTGCTGCACCTGGACCCGGCCCACAGTGCGCTGTTCAACGCCACCCAGCAGCGCCGCCTGAACGATGCCTTGAACCAGCATTTCGGGCGCACGCTGAAGCTGTCCATCGAGCTGATTCGCCCGGAGCAGGAAACCCCGGCCCAGGCGGCAGCGCGCAAGCGTGCCGAGCGTCAGGGTGAGGCAGAGGCGTCGATTGAGGCTGACCCGCTCATCCAGCAGATGATCAAGCAGTTTGGCGCCATGGTGCGACACGATACCATTGAGCCTGTAGACGCCCCGGTAACCCAGGGCGAATGACCGAATGACACAAGCGGCCCGGGCCCGATCCGCGCCGCACCCCGTAAGACTAAATTTGAGGTGATCCCCATGATGAAAGGTGGCATGGCCGGCCTGATGAAGCAGGCCCAGCAAATGCAGGAAAAAATGGCCAAGATGCAGGAAGAGCTGGCCAACGCCGAAGTGACCGGCCAGTCCGGCGCCGGCCTGGTGAGCGTGGTGATGACCGGTCGTCACGACGTCAAGCGCATCAGTCTGGACGACAGTCTGATGCAGGAAGACAAGGAAGTGCTGGAAGACCTGATCGCCGCCGCCGTCAACGACGCAGTGCGCAAGGTCGAGCAGAACAGCCAGGAAAAAATGGGTGGCATGACCGCTGGCATGCAGCTGCCACCTGGTTTCAAAATGCCGTTCTAAGGCAGCACTCGTAGTACCTACGGTGGGAGCACGGCTGTGAGGTCGTTGCTCCCATCGTCGTTTTTCTCGCGCTTATTGAATATCCAGGTTATTGCCCATGAGCTTCAGTCCCCTGATTCGCCAACTGATCGATGCCTTGCGCATCCTGCCCGGCGTCGGCCAGAAAACCGCTCAGCGCATGGCACTGCAGTTGCTTGAGCGCGACCGCAGTGGCGGCACGCGCCTGGCTCAGGCCCTGACCCAGGCCATGGAAGGGGTTGGTCATTGTCGCCAGTGCCGTACCCTGACCGAGCAGGAGCTGTGCCCACAGTGCGCCGACACGCGCCGTGACGACACGCTGCTGTGCGTGGTCGAAGGGCCGATGGATGTCTATGCGGTGGAACAGACCGGTTATCGCGGCCGTTATTTCGTGCTCAAAGGGCACCTGTCACCGCTGGACGGGCTGGGGCCTGAGGCGATCGGTATTCCGCAGCTGATGGCGCGTATCGAGGAGCAGGGCACCTTTACCGAGGTGATCCTGGCGACCAACCCGACGGTGGAGGGTGAGGCGACGGCTCATTACATTGCGCAGTTGCTGGCCGACAAGGGCCTGGTGGCTTCGCGCATCGCTCATGGCGTGCCGTTGGGCGGAGAGCTGGAGCTGGTGGATGGCGGGACGCTGGCGCACTCCTTTGCGGGGCGCAAGCCGATTTCGCTCTGAGCAACGGTCTTGTGCTGATCTTGTGGGAGCTGGCCTTGCCAGCGATGCAGGCACCGCGCAACAGCTGACACCGCGTCGATCCCATCGCCAGCAAGGCTGGCTCCCACACGAGCTGAAGACTTAGCGTTCGCTCAACGAGAACTCGGTCAGGCAGAAGGTTGGAATGCCCAGCGCCTGCAGTTTCTGCGAGCCACCCAGCTCCGGCAGGTCAATAATCGCTGCGGCCTCGAACACTTGCGCACCCATGCGGCGCACCAGGTTGGTTGCTGCCACGAAGGTCCCGCCGGTGGCGATCAGGTCGTCGAAAATCAGCACCGAATCGCCTTCACACAGGCTGTCGGCGTGCACTTCGAGGAACGCTTCACCGTATTCGGTCTGGTAGCCTTCGGCGAGCACGTCAGCCGGCAGCTTGCCCTGCTTGCGGAACAGGATCAGTGGCTTGTTCAGTTGGTGGGCGATGATCGAGCCGATCAGGAAGCCGCGGGCGTCCATGGCACCGATGTGGCTGAACTCGGCCTCGACATAACGCTCGATAAAGGCGTCGGCCACATGGCGCAAGCCCCGTGGCGACTGGAACAGCGGCGTGATGTCGCGAAAGATCACGCCGGCTTTCGGGAAGTCCGGTACTGGGCGGATCAGGGCTTTGAGGTCGAAGGTATCGCTGTGCATGGGGCGGGTATCCTGAGAAACGAATGCCCGCCAGTATACCCTTATCCCGTGTTCTCAGCTCTCCAGAGCACCACCGGCCAGCGCACACAGCTGGATCGGGTCGAGGATGTGGATTTCCTTGCCTTCGGCGGCAATCAGGCCGTTCTGCTGGAAGCGGGTGAAAACCCGTGAAACAGTTTCTACAGCCAGACCCAGGTAGTTGCCGATTTCGTTGCGCGACATGCTCAGGCGGAACTGATTGGCCGAATAGCCCCGGGCACGGAAGCGCGCCGAGAGGTTGACCAGGAAGGTGGCGATGCGCTCGTCGGCGGTTTTCTTCGACAACAGCAGCATCATCTGCTGGTCATCGCGAATTTCGCGGCTCATCACCCGCATCAGCTGGCGACGCAGTTGAGGCAGCTGAACCGAAAGTTCATCGAGGCGTTCGAAGGGGATTTCACAGACCGACGTGGTTTCCTGGGCCTGGGCCGATACCGGATAGGTTTCGGTGTCCATGCCGGACAGGCCGACCAGTTCGCTGGGCAGGTGAAAGCCGGTGATCTGTTCTTCACCGCCGTCGCTCAGGCTGAAGGTTTTCAGGGCACCGGAGCGCACTGCGTAGACCGAAGCGAAGTTGTCACCCTGGCGGAACAGAAATTCGCCTTTCTTCAGCGGTCGCCCGCGTTTGACGATGTCATCCAATGCATCCATGTCTTCCATGTTCAACGACAATGGCAGGCACAGAGGCGCCAGGCTGCAATCCTTGCAGTGGGCCTGGTTATGGGGGCGCAGTTTGACTGGCTCGGACATTTCTTCATTCCTTGGGGGAAAGCACACATAAGCCGTAAGGGTAACTCAGGGCATGGGGTTTCGGCCAGCCCGCACCCGGGTAGGGTGGGGTGGATGAGGTGCGGCGTATCGTCCGACCTCCGATAAACATAGTGTGCTTTACAAGTATGACTGTAAACAGTGTCCGTGCTTTGCGCTTCAGATCACCCGAGAGAAGCGTTGCTGGCTGTGCAGGCCGAGGTAGGCGTCGAACACCATGCACACCGAACGCACCAGCAGGCGACCGGCGGGCAATACCTGGATGCCCTGGTTGCTGAGGTGGATCAGGCCATCGTCGTGCATGGCTTGCAGGGCTGGCCACTGGTCCTTGAAGTAGCCGCGAAAATCGATGGTGAAGGCTTGTTCGATGACTTCGAAGTCCAGTTCGAAGTGGCAGATCAACTGCTGGATCACCGCGCGGCGCAGGCGGTCGTCGGCGCTGCAGAGCAGGCCGCGGCTGGTGGCCAGCTGGGCGCTGGACAGGGTGTCCTGGTAGGTGTTCAGGTCGCTGGTGTTCTGGCAGTACAGATCACCGATCTGGCTGATGGCCGAGACGCCGAGGCCGATCAGGTCGCAGTGACCGTGGGTGGTGTAGCCCTGGAAATTGCGTTGCAGGGTCGATTCTTCCTGGGCGATGGCCAGTTCGTCGTCGGGCAGGGCGAAATGGTCCATGCCAATGTAGCGGTAGCCGGCGGCAGTCAGTTGTTCAATGGTTCTTTGCAGCATCTCCAGCTTGGCGGCGGGCGCCGGCAGGTCATTGCTGTCGATGCGCCGCTGCGGCATGAAGCGTTCCGGCAAGTGCGCATAGTTGAACACCGACAGGCGGTCCGGTTGCAGCTTGATGACTTCGTCCACGGTGCGGGCAAAGCCTTCTGGCGTTTGTTTGGGCAGACCGTAGATCAGGTCGAGGTTGATCGAGCGAAACTGCAGGGTGCGTGCCGCGTCGATGATTGTCCGGGTCTGTTCCAGGGTTTGCAGGCGGTTGATCGCCCGTTGCACGGTCGGGTCGAGGTCCTGCACGCCCAGGCTGACGCGATTGAAACCCAGTTCGCGCAGCAGGCCCATGGTCGGCCAGTCGGCCTCGCGCGGGTCGATCTCGATGCCGTAGTCGCCGGAATCGTCGTCCAGCAGGTTGAAATGCTGGCGCAAATGCGCCATCAGCTGGCGCAGTTCGACGTGGCTGAGAAAGGTCGGGGTGCCGCCACCGAAGTGCAATTGCTCGACGCTCTGCTTGGGGTCCAGGTGACAAGCGATCAGCTGGATTTCCTGCTCCAGGCGCTGCAGGTAGGGCTGGGCGCGGGCGCGGTCTTTGGTGATGACCTTGTTGCAGGCGCAGTAGTAGCAGATGTTGGCGCAGAACGGCACGTGCACATAGAGCGACAGCGGCCGAACGGCCCGGCGGCTGTCACGCAGGGCGTGCAGCAGGTCGAAGGAGCCGACTTCACTGTGCAGTTGCACTGCGGTTGGATAGGAGGTGTAGCGTGGGCCGGACAGGTCGTAGCGACGGATCAGGTCGGAGTCCCAACGGAGTGCGTCGAGCATGTGGGCAATCCCCAGAATGAGCAGCAGTGCCCGAAGTCTAGGGGGGTGGGAAACAGCCCGTCTTGATTTGTATCAACGGCGCTTCAGTGGCCCATCAGCCAGTGCTGGTGCGGCCCCGGCAGGGTCCACAGACCAAACAGGATCACCAGTATGCCGCCAGCGACCCGTACCCCGCGTTTGCGTAGCAGGGCGCTGGTGCGTTCGGCGGCAAGCCCGGTGGCCAGCAGCACAGGCCAGGTGCCGAGACCGAAGGCCAGCATCAGCAGGGCGCTGTCAGCGGCGTTGCCCTGGCTCGCAGCCCACAACAGGGTGCTGTAGACCAGGCCGCATGGCAGCCAGCCCCACAGGGCGCCCAGCAGCAGAGCGCGGGGCAGGCTGGAAACCGGTAGCAGGCGGTTGGCCACGGGCTGTATGTGGCGCCACAGGCCGCGTCCGAGGCCTTCGATGCGAGTCAGGCCGCTCCACCAGCCGGCCAGGTACAGGCCCATGCTGATCAACAGCAACGCTGCGACCACGCGCATGCCCAAGGCCACCGGGCTGTTGGCCACGGCCCAGCCGGCCAGGCCCAGCAGCAGGCCGGCCAGGGCGTAGCTGAAGATGCGGCCCAGGTTGTAGGCCAGCAGCAGGCGAAAGCGCCGGCTGCGCTGTTCTTTGGGGATGGCCAGGGTCAGGGCACCCATCAGCCCGCCGCACATGCCCAGGCAATGGCCGCCGCCCAGCAGGCCGAGGATCAGCGCCGAGCTGAGCAGGGGTAGCAGCTCAAGCACGGGGTGGGGCGCCGTCGTCGGGTTTCTTGCCGTCGGCTTCGTCCATCGCGGCGGTGTGCTGTGGGTCCTGATCGTCGAACAGGATGCTGTGGGCCGGGCTGTCGAGGTCGTCGTACTGACCGCTGTCCACCGCCCAGAAGAAGATGTAGATAGCGATGGCGACGATCAGCAGCGCGGCCGGAATCATGATGTATAGCGCGGGCATGGAAGCTCCTGGTCAGGCCGTGGCTGGGTGTGAGTCGCGGGTCGCTGTGGCGCCGGCGGCCGGGCCGCTGATGCGGGTCAGGCGCAGGGCGTTGAGCACCACGATCAGCGAACTGACGGACATGCCAATGGCCGCCCACACCGGCGTGATCCAGCCCAGGGCGGCAAAGGGCAGCATCAGGCCATTATACAGCGCTGCCCAGAGCAGGTTCTCGATAATGATCCGGCGAGTGCGCCGGGCCAGGCTGAAGGCCTGCACCAGTGCGTCGAGGCGATTGGACAGCAGTACTGCATCGGCGCTGGTCTTGGCAAGGTCGGTGGCCGAGCCCATGGCGATGCTGATGTCGGCGGCGGCCAGCACCGGTACGTCGTTGACTCCGTCGCCGAGCATCAGCACCTTGCGGCCCTGCAGCTGCAGGGCTTTGAGTTTTTCCAGTTTGTCATCCGGACGCAAGCCGCCGATGGCCTGGTCAATCTGCAGCTCGGCGGCCACGCTCTGCACCATCGGTGAGCTGTCGCCGGACAGCAGCAAGGTCTGCCAGCCGCGGGCGCGACAGGCCGCGAGCAAGTCGGCGGCGTCATTGCGCAGGCGGTCGTCGAGCACCAGCCAGGCAAGGGCGCCCTGGGTGTCGCCGAGCAACAGCCATTGACCCGGCTCTGCGGGCATCTCGGGTGCAGCAGTGTTGCTCAAGGCGCACACGAAACCTGCTTCGCCGATGCGCAGGCGTTGCCCTTGCACCACGCCTTCAAGCCCGAGGCCAGGCTCGGCGTGTACCTCGTCGGCAGCAACGCTGGCGCGCCCGAAGGCACGGGCAATCGGGTGTTCGGAGCGGTTTTCCAGGGCGGCGGCAAGCATCAGGCACTGATCGGCGTCGGCGGCGGCCAGCGGGCGAATGGCGCGCAAGGTCAGGCGGCCTTCGGTGAGGGTGCCGGTCTTGTCGAAGATCACTGTGTCGATCTGGTTCAGGCCTTCGAGCACATGACCGCGGGTCAGCAGCAGGCCGAGTTTGTGCAGGGTACCGGTGGCGGCGGTCAGTGCGGTAGGGGTGGCCAGCGACAGGGCGCAAGGGCAGGTGGCGACCAGCATCGCCAGGACGATCCAGAACGCCCGCGACGGGTCCAGCTGCCACCAGAGCAGGCCGATGGCCGCAGCGGCGACCAGGGAGAACAGCAGGAACCACTGCGAGGCGCGGTCGGCGATTTCCGCCAGCCGCGGTTTTTCCGACTGGGCCCGCTCCAGCAGGCGGACGATGGCCGACAGGCGTGTGTCCTGGCCCAGGGCCTGGACTTCGACGGTCAGCGCGCTTTCCACGTTCAAGGTCCCGGCGGTTACCGCGTCGCCCGCACGGCGCGGCTGGGGCAGGTATTCACCGGTCAGCAGCGACTCATCGACACTCGACTGACCGCTGACGATACGCCCGTCGGCAGGCACGACATGCCCGGGTTGAATCAGTACGCAATCACCCAGTTGCAACTCACTGAGCAGGATCCGCTCGCTTTGGCCCGCCGCGCCCAGGCGCAGGCAGGAAGCGGGCAGCAGGTTGACCAGCTGTGCAGTGGCGGCGGCCGTGCGCTCACGGGCGCGGCGTTCCAGGTAGCGGCCTGCGAGCAGGAACAGGGCGAACATGCCCACGGCATCGAAATACAGCTCGCCGCTGCCGGTGATCGCGGTCCAGATCCCGGCGCCATAGGCCAGGCCGATGGCCAGCGACACCGAAACGTCCATGGTCAGGTGTCGGGTGCGCAGGTCGCGGGCGGCGCCACGGAAGAACGGCGCGCAGCTGTAGAAGACGATCGGGGTGGTCAGGAACAGCGCGACCCAGCGCAGGATGGTGTGCAGTTCCGGGCTCAGGTCGATGTTGAATTCCGGCCAGGTGGCCATCGTCGCCATCATCGCCTGGAACCACAGCAGGCCGGCGACTCCCAGTTGGCGCAGGGCGGTGCGGTTTTCATTGGCCAGCTGTTCAGCGGCGCGGTCGGCCTGATAGGGGTGCGCCGCGTAACCGATGTGGCGCAGTTCGGCCAGCAGCCTGGACAGCGGTAACTGACTGTCGGCCCAGTTCACCTGCAGGCGGTGGTTGGACAGGTTCAGCCGCGCCTCGGCTACGCCAGGCAGGTTGCGCAGGTGTTTTTCGATCAGCCAGCCGCACGCGGCGCAGCTGATGCCTTCGATCAGTAAGGTGGTTTCGGCCAGCTCACCGCTATGGCGGACGAAAGGTTTTTGCACATCGGCACGGTCATACAGGGCCAGCTCGTCGACCAGTTGCTGGGGCAGGGCGTCGGGGTTGGCGCTGGCTTCGCTGCGGTGCTGGTAATAGCTTTCCAGGTTGCCAGCGACAATGGCTTCGGCCACGGCCTGGCAACCCGGGCAGCAGAACAACCGGTCCTGGCCGAGTACCACGGCGGTGAAGTGGCTGCCGGCCGGAACGGGCAGGGCGCAGTGGTAGCAAGGCGTGGGGCTGGTCATGGCTATCTTCGCAGTCATTCAGGGCATTATCGCCGGCAATGCCGGCTCCCACAGAAAACCACCGATGGCATTTGTGGGAGCCGGCATTGCCGGCGATGGGGCGACTCATTTTTCGAGGTGTTCAGCCCCTTGCAGCGCTTCGTCGCCCAGCTGCAGGGTTACATCATGGCCAACCTGTTCTTCTTCAAACAGACGCCAGACATGCTCGTCCTGGCTGCCGAGCAGCTCGACGAAGCGACGGCCTTCGATCTTGTCGCTGAGCTGGCCGACGTAGCGTCCGGCTTCACTGGCGCTCTGGGTCAGGATGATCTTGCGGTCTTTCTCCGGCTGGGTCGGCGAGATCAGGTTGAGTTCCAGGGTTTTCGGCTGGCTGTTACCGCTCAGGCGCAGCTCGACTTCACCGGTCAGCTCGTCCAGGTGCACGCTGGCCTTGAGGTTCAGGGTCTGGCCCAGCAGTTCACGGTCCAGCGAGCGGTTGATGCCTTTACCGGCCTCGTAGTAGTTGTCGTTGACCAGGTTGTCCGGGTTGTTGACCGCAATGTAGACCATGGTCAGGCTCAGGGTCACCGAGGTGGCCAGCACCCCGATGATGATCCATGGCCAAAGGTGCTTGTACCAGGGGCTGGCGGCTGTTGCAGAAGGCATAGACTCAGTCTCTTATCGAATTTGCGGGCCGATGAAGCGGCTCTTGGCTTCAACCTGGGTGGCGCTGTCGTCAGCGTCCTTGAGGATGAAGGTGACTTCGTTGGTGCTCGATGGCAGTTTCTCCGGGGCCATCGACAGTTGTACCGGCAGGCTGACGATGTCACCGGCGGCGACACGGATTTCCCCGGCGCCTTCAAGCTTGAGGTCTGGCAGGCCAGCGGCTTCGAGCACGTAGACGTGGTCGTGCTGGTCTTTGTTCATGACCTTCAGGCTGTAGACGTTTTCGATCCGGCCCTGGGCGTTTTCGCGGTACAGGACGCGGTCCTTGCTGACGTCGAAGCCGACCAGCGGGCGCAGCACGAAGGCGCTTGCGAGCAGGCCGATCATGGCCAGCAAGACCACCGCATAACCGATCAGGCGCGGGCGCAACATGTGGGTTTTCTGCCCGGAGAGGTTGTGCTCGGTGGTGTAGCTGATCAGGCCTTTGGGGTAGTTCATCTTGTCCATGATGGTGTCGCAGGCGTCGATGCAGGCGGCGCAGCCGATGCACTCGATCTGCAGGCCATCGCGAATGTCGATGCCGGTCGGACAGACCTGGACGCACATGGTGCAGTCGATGCAGTCACCCAGGCCTTTGGCCTTGTAATCGAGGTCTTTCTTGCGCGGGCCACGGGTTTCGCCGCGACGTGGATCGTAGGAGACGATCAGCGTGTCCTTGTCGAACATCACGCTCTGGAAGCGCGCATAGGGGCACATGTACACGCACACCTGCTCGCGCAGCCAGCCGGCATTGCCGTAGGTGGCCAGGGTGAAGAAACCGACCCAGAAATACGCCCAGCCATCGGCCTGGCCGGTGAAGAACTCCACCACCAGCTCGCGGATCGGCGAGAAGTAGCCGACGAAGGTCATGCCGGTGACAAAGCCGATCAGCAGCCACAGGCTGTGCTTGGCCAGTTTGCGCAGGAACTTGTTGCCGCTCATGGGCGCCTTGTCCAGCTTCATGCGCTGGTTGCGGTCACCTTCCGTGACCTTTTCGCACCACATGAAGATCCAGGTCCAGACGCTCTGCGGACAGGTGTAGCCGCACCACACCCGGCCAGCGAACACGGTGATGAAGAACAGGCCGAAGGCGGCAACGATCAACAGGCCGGACAGCAGGATGAAATCCTGCGGCCAGATGGTGGCGCCGAAGATGTAGAACTTGCGCTCGGGCAGGTTCCACCAGACCGCCTGGTGCTCGCCCCAGTTCAGCCACACCGTGCCGAAATACAGCAGGAACAGGACGGCGCCGCCGGCCATGCGCAAATTGCGGAACAAGCCGGTGAAGGCCCGGGTGTAGATTTTTTCCCGAGAGGCGTAGAGATCGACGCTGTCTTTGTCTTTATTGGCAGGCGGGGTGACATCATGTACTGGAATCTGCTTGCTCATCATTGAGTCCCACGGCAGTGGAATTACGCCGCGATCAGTGCGTGCCGACCGCAGTCAGAAGTTTATGCTGCTCTAGGTCGGATAATACGCCTGTAGTGGCAGCATGGGGCATGGCTGCGACCTTTAGTCGCGTTGGGTTTGCCTGGTGATTAGTGTAGTGGGCGTGTCAATTGATCTGGGTCATGCGAACTGCCTTGACCCGGTGGGAGCGGCGTCTATAAAAAAGCCCCGCCAGTCTGCACTGACGGGGCCTTTTGGTGGCTGTGCGAATTACTTCGCTTCAGCCGCCTTTTCACCTTGATGCGACAGGCTGTAGACATAGGCGGCCAGCAGGTGGACCTTGTCGTTACCCTGGATCGCTTCCTGGGCAGGCATCTGGCCCTGACGGCCGTAACGGATGGTCTGCTGCAGTTGCGCGAAGCTCGAACCGTAGATGAATGCCTGCGGGTGCGTCAGGTTCGGCGCGCCCATGGCCGGGGTGCCTTTGCCTTCAGGGCCGTGGCAGGCCACGCAGTTGGCGGCGAAGAGCTTCTGGCCGTTGGCGATGTCGGCTTTCGCCCCTTCTGGCAGCTTGCGGCCATCAAGGTTGGTCAGCACGTACCCGGCGACGTCGGCAACGCCCTGCTCACCAATGACTTCGGCCCAGGCCGGCATCACGCCGTGACGACCGCCCATGATGGTGGCCTTGATGGTTGCCGGATCACCGCCCCAACGCCAGTCGTTGTCGGTGAGGTTAGGGAAGCCATAGGAACCCTTGGCGTCGGAACCGTGGCACACCGAGCAGTTGGAGGCGAACAGGCGCCCACCCATTTTCAGGGCTTGCGGATCCTTGGCCACTTCTTCAATGGGCATGGCTGCAAATTTGGCGAAGATCGGCCCAAATTTAGCGTCAGCGCGGGCCATTTCCTTTTCCCACTCGTGTACGCCGGTCCAGCCAGGCTGGCCGTTGGCGAACTCGGTCTTTTTCTCGTTATCCACGTACTGGTAACCCGGCAAAATGCCTTTCCAGTTACCCAGGCCCGGGTACAGCACCAGGTAACCCAGGGCGAAAACGATGGTGCCGACGAACAGCATGAACCACCATTTCGGCAACGGGTTGTCATATTCCTCGATGCCGTCGTAGGCGTGGCCCACGGTTTCTTCGGTGGTTTCGCTGCGCTGGCCCTTGCGGGTGGACAGCAGCAGCCAGGTCAGGGCGAAGATCGTGCCCAGACTCAAAACGGTGACGTACAGACTCCAGAAGGTAGTCATTCGTTGTTACTCCTAGACGCTTTCGCTTGCGCTTGCTCGACGTGCTTGCTGGCTTCGGGATCATCCGCGAAGGGCAGCATGGTCGCTTCGTCGAACTCAGACTTGCGCCGAGAACTGAACACCCACAACGCCAGGCCAATAAAGGCCACCATCACCACGACGGTGCCCAGGCCACGAATCATCCCGATATCCATCAATGTCACCGTTTGCTTTTGATGATGGTGCCCAGGCCTTGCAGGTAGGCCACCAGAGCGTCCATTTCAGTCTTGCCCTTGACCGCGTCGCGGGCACCGGCGATGTCTTCATCGGTGTACGGTGTGCCGAGGGTGCGCAGGACTTCCATTTTCTTGACGGTGTCCTTGCCATCGAGCTTGTTCTCTACCAGCCATGGGTAGGCCGGCATTTTCGACTCGGGCACGACGTTGCGCGGGTTGTACAGGTGCGCACGGTGCCAGTCATCGGAGTAACGGCCGCCGACACGGGCCAGGTCCGGGCCGGTACGCTTGGAGCCCCACAGGAACGGGTGGTCCCAGACGCTTTCACCGGCGACCGAGTAGTGGCCGTAGCGCTCGGTTTCGGCACGGAACGGACGGATCATCTGCGAGTGGCACTGCACGCAGCCTTCGCGGATGTAGATGTCACGGCCTTCCAGTTCCAGCGCGGTACGTGGCTTCATGCCCTCGACCGGCTTGTTGGTGACGTCCTGGAAGAACAGCGGGACGATCTGGGTCAGGCCACCGACACTCACGGCGATGACCATGAAGAAGGCCAGCAGGCCGATATTCTTCTCGAGTGTTTCGTGCTTCATCAGTGAGCTCCAACTACAGCGATCTGAGCCGCAGCTTCAGCTTCGGCCGGCTTCGAGGCGCGTACGGTACGGTAGACGTTGTACGCCATCAGCAGCATGCCGGAGGCGAAGAACGCACCGCCCAGGGCACGGACGATAAAGCCTGGGTGGCTGGCCTGCAGGGCTTCGACGAAGGAGTAGGTGAGGGTGCCGTCATCGTTGATTGCACGCCACATCAGGCCCTGGGTGATGCCGTTGACCCACATCGAGGAGATGTACAGCACGGTACCGATGGTCGCCAGCCAGAAGTGCGCGTTGATCAGGCCGATGCTGTGCATCTGCTCGCGGCCGTAGACTTTCGGGATCATGTGGTACAGGGCGCCGATCGAGATCATCGCAACCCAGCCCAGAGCGCCGGCGTGTACGTGGCCGACGGTCCAGTCGGTGTAGTGCGACAGCGAGTTGACGGTCTTGATCGCCATCATCGGACCTTCGAAGGTCGACATGCCGTAGAACGCCAGGGACACCACGAGGAAACGCAGGATCGGGTCGGTGCGCAGCTTATGCCAGGCGCCCGAGAGGGTCATCATGCCGTTGATCATGCCGCCCCAGCTTGGTGCCAGGAGAATGATCGACATGGCCATGCCCAGCGACTGCGCCCAGTCCGGCAGGGCGGTGTAGTGCAGGTGGTGCGGGCCGGCCCAGATGTACAGGGTGATCAGTGCCCAGAAGTGCACGATCGACAGGCGATAGGAGTAGATCGGACGCTCGGCCTGTTTTGGCACGAAGTAGTACATCATGCCGAGAAAGCCCGTGGTCAGGAAGAAGCCCACGGCGTTGTGGCCGTACCACCACTGGATCATCGCGTCGGTGGCACCCGAGTAAGCCGAGTAGGACTTGAACAGGCTGACCGGCAGCGACATGTGGTTGACGATGTGCAGCATCGCGGTCACCACGATGAACGCACCGTAGAACCAGTTACCCACATAGATGTGCTTGGTCTTGCGCTTGACGATGGTGCCGAAGAACACCACACCGTAGGTGACCCAGACAATCGCCAGCAAAATGGCGATCGGCCATTCCAGCTCGGCGTATTCCTTGGTCGTGGTGTAACCCAGCGGCAGGGTAATGAGCGCACCGACGATCACCGCTTGCCAACCCCAGAAGGTGAAGGCCGCGAGGCTGTCGGAAATCAGTCGCGTCTGGCAGGTACGCTGCACGACATAATAAGAAGTGGCAAACAGTGCACAGCCACCGAAGGCGAAAATCACCAGGTTGGTGTGCAGTGGGCGAAGCCGTCCAAAGCTCGTCCATGGCAGGTCCAGGTTCAGCTGGGGCCATACCAGTTGCGAGGCGATGAAGACTCCAAGCCCCATGCCAAGGATCCCCCAGACCACCGTCATGATGGCGAACTGGCGGACGACCTTATAGTTATAAGCAGTCGGACTGATTGCTGTGCTCATTCTAAGGTTCCACGGTTTGGGTGTTTTTGTAGGTTAAAAAATCGGCGCAAGTATGTATAAACCGTGTGGTTATTGCAACGCGATGGCTCTCGCGCCGGCCTTTGCCAAAGCCCGATCTACCGCTGTTCCGGGCCTTGTTGGCGGACAAAGTGTACACAATTATCTGCTTGATATGTGTACCGTTATTCATCTTTTCTTGTCCAATCGGTCAGGCTTGCTGTAACCGTTTTCCGTTATCCAGAAGCGGGTACAAAGAGGTCGAGCCGATCCCATCTGCCTTTGCACGCATTCTTCAACAGCCACGACCGACCAACGGGATTAGCAGGCCCCGGGTTGCGGTCGCTGTGGCAACAAGCTTAGTTCCGATCAAGGCGGGTGCAAGGCGGGGTGGCGGGGGAGGTGCGACGTTTGGTCGCAAGGGGGAAATGGAACCGCCGCATCCGGGTGGCTGCGGCGGTTTGAGTCAAGGCTCAGTTAAGGGATGATTTTACTTGGCAGAGAGGTTCTCACCTTGAGCCGGTTCATCCTGCGACAGGCTGTAGACATAGGCGGCCAGCAGGTGGACCTTGTCGTTACCCTGGATCGCTTCCTGGGCAGGCATCTGGCCCTGGCGGCCATAGCGAATGGTCTGCTGCAGCTGGGCGAAGCTTGAACCGTAGATGAAGGCTTGCGGGTGCGTCAGGTCCGGTGCGCCCATGGCTGGGGTACCTTTGCCTTGCGGACCGTGGCAGGCCACACAGTTGGTTGCAAAGAGCTTCTCGCCGTTGCCAATATCGGCCTTGGTGCCTTCTGGCAGCTTGCGTCCATCCATGTTGGTGAGGACGAAAGCGGCTACGTCGGCCACACCTTGCTCACCGATCACTTCGGCCCAGGCCGGCATGACGCCGTGACGACCGCTCATGATCGACTGCTTGATGGTGTCCGGGTCGCCGCCCCAGCGCCAGTCCTTGTCGGTCAGGTTAGGGAAGCCGTAGGCACCCTTGGCGTCGGAACCGTGGCAGACCGAGCAGTTGGAGGCGAACAGGCGGCCACCCATTTTCAGCGCTTGCGGATCCTTGGCCACTTCCTCTACCGGCATGGCCGCGAACTTGGCGAAGATCGGGCCGAATTTGGCGTCGGCCTTGTCCATTTCTTTCTGCCATTCGTTGACCTGGGTCCAGCCGTCCTGATAGCCCGGCAGGATGCCTTTCCAGTTGCCCAGGCCAGGGTAGAGGATCAGGTAGCCGACCGAGAACACCAGGGTGCCGACGAACAGCCAGAACCACCACTTGGGCAGCGGGTTGTCGTACTCCTCGATGCCGTCGAAGCTGTGGCCCATGGTCTGGTCGCCGCCGTTGGGCTTTTCGCCCTTGCGCGTGGCCAGCAGCAGCCAGGTCAAGCCGATCAGGCTGCCGATGGTCAGTACGCAGATGTACGTACTCCAGAAGGTGGTCATTGCCCGTTACTCCTCGATGCGGGTTCGTTGGCGGCAGGTGCTAGGCGGTCATCGGCGAACGGCAACAGGCTTGCCTCGGCAAACTCGCGGTCACGCCGACCGTTGAACACCCACAACGACAGGCCGATGAAGGCGATGGCCACCAGCAGGGTGCCCAGGCCGCGCAGCTGGCCGATATCCAGTGTGAAGTCCATGGCACTTACCTCTTGTTCTTGATCGCGGTGCCGAGCACCTGCAGGTAGGCAACCAGTGCATCCATTTCGGTCTTGCCCTTGATCGACTCCACCGCACCGCTGATATCTGCGTCGGTGTAGGGCACGCCCAGGGTGCGCATGGTGCGCAGCTTGGTCTCGGTGTGGCTGCTGTCTACCGGGCTGGCGACCAGCCATGGGTAGGCCGGCATCTTCGACTCGGGCACGACGTTGCGCGGGTTGTACAGGTGCGCACGGTGCCAGTCATCGGAGTAGCGGCCGCCGACACGGGCCAGGTCCGGACCGGTACGCTTGGAGCCCCACAGGAACGGGTGGTCCCAGACGCTTTCACCGGCGACCGAGTAGTGGCCGTAGCGTTCGGTTTCGGCACGGAACGGACGGATCATCTGCGAGTGGCACTGCACACAGCCTTCGCGGATGTAGATGTCACGGCCTTCCAGTTGCAGCGCGGTGTAAGGCTTCATGCCTTCGACCGGCTTGTTGGTGACGTCCTGGAAGAATAGCGGGACGATCTGGGTCAGGCCGCCGATGCTGACGGCAAAGACCATCAACAGCACCAGCAGGAAGACGTTTTTCTCGATTACTTCGTGTTTCATCTCGATCTCCTCAGGCCAGCTGCGCAGCGGCAGGTGCAGGTGCGGCTACCGGGGCACGCACGGTGCGCCAGGTGTTCCAGGCCATCAGGAACATGCCGGTGAGGAAGATCGCCCCGCCGACGAAGCGCACGATGAAGCCAGGGTGGCTGGCCACCAGGGTTTCGACGAAGGAGTAGGTCAGCGTGCCGTCGGCGTTGACCGCGCGCCACATCAGGCCTTGAGCGATACCGTTGACCCACATCGAAGCGATGTACAGCACGGTGCCGATGGTGGCGAGCCAGAAGTGCGCGTTGATCAGGCCCAGGCTGTACATCTGCTCGCGGCCGAAGACTTTCGGGATCATGTGGTACAGGGCGCCGATCGAGATCATCGCAACCCAGCCCAGAGCGCCGGCGTGTACGTGGCCGATGGTCCAGTCGGTGTAGTGGGACAAGGCGTTGACGGTCTTGATCGCCATCATCGGACCTTCGAAGGTCGACATGCCGTAGAACGCCAGCGAGACCACCAGGAAGCGCAGGATCGGGTCGCTGCGCAGCTTATGCCAGGCGCCCGAGAGGGTCATCATGCCGTTGATCATGCCACCCCAGCTCGGGGCCAGGAGGATCAGCGACATGATCATGCCCAGCGACTGCGCCCAGTCGGGCAGGGCGGTGTAGTGCAGGTGGTGTGGGCCGGCCCAGATGTACAGGGTGATCAGTGCCCAGAAGTGCACGATCGACAGGCGATAGGAGTACACCGGACGCTCGGCCTGCTTGGGCACGAAGTAGTACATCATGCCGAGGAAGCCTGCGGTCAGGAAGAAGCCCACGGCGTTGTGGCCGTACCACCACTGGACCATGGCGTCAGTGGCGCCACCGTACAGCGAGTAGGACTTGGTCAGGCTGACCGGCAGTTCCAGGTTGTTGACGATGTGCAGGATCGCCACGGTGATGATGAACGCACCGAAGAACCAGTTGCCCACGTAGATGTGCTTGGTGGTGCGCTTCATCAGGGTGCCGAAGAACACCACGGCGTAGGCGACCCAGACAATGGTGATCAGGATATCGATCGGCCATTCCAGTTCGGCGTACTCCTTGGAGCTGGTATAACCCAGCGGCAGGCTGACGGCGGCAAGCACGATCACCAGTTGCCAGGCCCAGAAGGTGAAGGCGGCGAGGCGTGGTGAGAACAGGGTGGTCTGGCAGGTGCGCTGGACCGAGTAGTAGGAGGCGGCGAACAGCGCGCAACCACCGAAGGCGAAGATCACCGCGTTGGTGTGCAGCGGGCGCAGGCGCCCGAAGCTGGTCCAGGGGAGGTCGAAGTTGAGCGAAGGCCAGACGAGTTGCGCGGCAAGAAAAACGCCGAGCCCCATCCCGACGATTCCCCACACCACCGTCATAATGGCGAATTGGCGGACCACCTTGTAGTTGTAGGCGGTACTGCTGGTTGTGTTCATGTATGGGTTCCCATCCACGGTTATAGGCAGGCTAAATAGCGAGGCAAGCATGATTAATGGGCAAGTGGCCGGTATTGACGGGGATCAATGGGCGCGGTTGATCGAAAGCCGTGGCTGGCGCTGGAATGCCCCGCAAAATCAGGGGGATGGCGAACATTTGCGCTGTCTGATCCTGGCCCATGGCGCGGGTGCGCCGATGGACAGCGGGTTCATGGAAGAAATCGCGCAAAGGCTGGCGGCACAAGGGCTGGGGGTGGTGCGCTTCGAGTTTCCCTATATGGCGCAACGGCGCCTCGATGGTGGCAAAAGGCCCCCGAATCCGCAGGCCAAGCTGCTCGAATGCTGGCGCGAGGTGTACCAACAGGTGCGACCATTGGTCACTGGGACGCTGGCCATCGGTGGCAAGTCCATGGGCGGGCGCATGGCGAGCCTGCTGGCCGATGAGCTGGGGGCGGATGCACTGGTGTGCCTGGGTTATCCCTTTTATGCCACCGGCAAACCGGAAAAACCGCGGGTGGCGCATCTGGCCGGGCTGAAGACGCCGACGCTGATCGTCCAGGGCGAACGCGATGCGTTGGGTAATCGGCAGACGGTGGAAGGCTATGAACTATCGCCAGCGATCGAGCTGTGCTGGCTGGAGGCGGGGGATCATGATCTGAAGCCGTTGAAGGCTTCGGGGTTCAGTCAGGGTGATCATCTGGCGACGGCGGCGCAGAGGATTACGGCGTTTGTGCAGTAACCATCGGGGCTGCTGAGCAGCTATCGCCGGCAAGGCCGGCTCCCACAGGGACTCTCTCAGTGGGAGCCGGCCTTGCCGGCGATGGGGTCAACATTGCACTTCGGCTCAGCCGCGGTACTCGCACAGGTAGGCGGTATCCACTGCCACCTTGAGCTGGAACTTGCTGTTGGCCGGTACGTTGAACTGGCTGCCTGCCGAGAAGGTTTCCCAGTTGTCGCTGTCAGGCAGCTTGACGGTCAGGGCGCCGGACACCACATGCATGATTTCACGCTGGGCAGTGCCGAATTCGTACTCGCCGGGGGCCATCACGCCAACCGTGGCCGGACCTTCGGCGGTGCCGAAGGCGATCGACTTGACGGTGCCATCAAAGTACTCGTTGACCTTAAACATGGGCGACTCCTGAAAAGGGGCTGAAAAGGTTGGCCAGTATGCCCAAGGCGCCTGGCGCCGTCATCCGCTTTCAGGTGCCATTGGCCGGGAGGGTCAACGGCAGCAACCGCGCGGTATTACGGGCATCTTCCAGGGCGCGGTGCTGCTGACCGCTGAACTGCAGGCCAGCCAGTTGCAAGGCGCCGTTGAGGCCGAGTGGTCGCTGCAGTTGACGCGTCTTGGCGAAGCGTTGCTTGAGGTTGATGTGCGGCAGGTCGGCGAGCACGCTGTGCAATTGATGCAACTGCCACTCCTGCAGCAATTGCTGGCGGTCATAGTCGCCCCAGCTGACCCAGGCCTGCAGATGCCCGCGATGATGGCCGATCCAGCGTTCGAACTGTCCCCACACTTCACCGAAGGAGGCGGCCGCATCGACATTGGCCTGGCTGATATGCGTCAGCTCACGGCAAAAAGGCGTCAGTTGCGGGCGCCGCCGTGGTTTGACGAAGCGCTGGAAATGATCGACCTCACGGCCCTGCCGATTGACCAGCGTCGCGCCAATTTCGATAACTTCCATATCCGTGACCGGCCAGCCCCCATCGTCTGTGGTTGCTTCCAGGTCGATCACCAGCCAATGCCCCATAGTAGGCTCCCTTGCAAGACTCGCTAGAGCGTAGCCAAACTTCAACGCTTGGGGTATCCCCTGGCCTTTTGCCGGTAACTGGAATTTGGCACAATCGATGGTTGTACAGCGCCAGGAAAACGCCTAGCTTAGGCGGATTCCGGTTAAAAACCGCAAAGAGTGTGTTGCTTTGACTCCAACGCCCATGCCGCAGGCTGTGTCTTTCCTGTTCATGCTCGCCACCCTGTGGCTGGCGTCGCCGGTGCAGGCATTCGAGGAAATCGAGGTCAAGGTCGGTGCCGCGCATTTCCCTCCTTATACGGTGCGTCCCGAGAAGGGCGCCGAAACGGGGCTGTTGCCGCAATTGGTCGAGGCCTTGAACAACGCCCAGCAGCACTACCGTTTCGTCCTGGTACCTACCTCGATTCCGCGTCGATTCGGCGATTTCCGCCAGGGGCGTACCGACATGGCGATTTTCGAGAATCCGCAGTGGGGCTGGAAGCACATCGACCATGTAGCGGTCGATATGGGCCTGGAAGATGCCGAGGTATTCGTCACCCATCTGCAACCAGACCGTGACCAGCGCTATTTTGCCGACCTCAACGGCAAGCGTCTGGCCCTGTACAGCGGTTATCACTACGCCTTTGCCGATTTCAATCCGGACCCGCAATACCTCGCCGATCACTACAACGCAACCTTGACCTATTCCCACGACAGCAACCTGCTGATGGTTCAGCGCGGTCGGGCCGATGTCGCCCTGGTGACCCGCTCCTACCTCAGCGATTTTCTCGCACGCAACCCGAAAAGCGTCGGGCAGTTGCTGATATCCCAGCGGGTCGATCAGGTCTATCACCATTACGCTCTGTTGCGTCCCGGCGCGCCGATCAGTGGCCCGGCCTTTGCCGGTCTGTTGCAACAGTTGCGCGACAAGGGCGAACTGTTGCGGATCTTCCAGCCTTACCGCATCAGCGTCAGCACCCCTCAGGCACACTAAATTTCCCCTGGGCGACCACGTTCACAAAGGTGAGCATCTTTCCTTCGTGAGCCAAGACCATGCCCTTCGACACTGCTTCGCAAACCTTATCCTTGCCCCGCTGGCGTAGCCTGGACGCCGATGAAAGTGACTGCCACCTGAGCCTTGTGCTTGAAGGCAGCCCGTTGATCCGGGTGCGCCTGGTGCGGGGTGAAGCGCTGCACGTCCACCTTGAAGAATTTGCCCACGAGCGGCCACAGCAAGCCTTGTGGGCGGCATGCTATTGGCTGTTCGCCCGCGACCCCGGTTGCCAGCGTCTGACCTGGCACCTGAGTTCGGCACCGGCCGACGCGCTGCTCAGTGGTTTGCTGGTCGAGCAAGCCCAGAGCGGGGTGTACAGCTGTGAAAGGACGCAGTTCTGGCAATTGCCGCAGCCCTGGTTAGGCCAGGCGGTTGCCGGCGTCTACCCGCAACAGATGCAGATCACCGAGGGCAAGCGCCATCCGCGCCGCGCGCCGAAACCACGGGGTGAGGTGTATCGTCGTTTTGATGCCCGCCTGGGGGCCTGGGTGTCGCTGCGTACTTTGGAAATCGATAGCGATCTGGAGCGTTTCAACCGCTGGCAGAACAACCCGCGGGTCCTGAATTTCTGGCAGGAGGGCGGCAGCCTCGAACAGCACCGTGACTACCTGAGCAAGCTGCAAGCCGATCCTCACAGCCTGACGCTGATCGGTTGTTTCGACGATCAGCCATTCGCCTACTTCGAAGCCTATTGGGCCAAGGAAGACCGCATCGCTCCCTTCTATGCAGCCGATGACTACGATCGTGGCATTCACATGCTGGTCGGTGAAGAGCATCAGCGTGGGCCGCACAAGGTTGCCAGCTGGTTGTCGGCGCTGGTGCACTATCTGTTTCTCGATGACCCGCGCACCCAGCGGGTGGTGGCCGAGCCGCGTGCCGACAACAGCAAGATGATCGGCTACATGCACGATCAGTGTTTTCATTGCGAGAAGGAATTCGACTTCCCGCATAAGCGCGCGGCTTTGATGATTCTGGGGCGGGAGCGGTTCTTCGAGCGTTGCAGGCTGGCATGATCTGCACGCTGCAAGTTGCGAGCAGGGAGTGCGCAACTTGCAGTCTGAAGCGCTTAAGTCCTCTGATTTGAAACTTTGCGGCAATGCACCATGGCGTCGCGGATCATGAAGTTGACCAGGGTCGGCGAGACGCCGAGTTCTTTGGCGATGTCTTTTTGTGCAACGCCGTGCAGGCGGTACATCTCGAAGGCATAGCGCGTGCGCTGCGGCAGTTCGTTCAACGCGTCGGCGATGTGTTCCAGGGTGGCGAAGTTGATGTGCGTGGCTTCGGGCGAGGCGCCCTGGACGACCACGTTCAGGCCTTCTTCTTCGCTGCCGGAGTACTTGAGCTCCATGGACTGCTTGCGATAGTGATCGATGGCCAGGTTGCGCACGATCTGGAACAGGTAACTCAGCTGGGCCTTGAACGAGGAAGTGATCTGCGGCGCAGAGCTGAGTCGAAAGAAAGCGTCCTGCACCACATCTTCAGCGCGGGAGCGACAGCCAGTGATGCGCGCGGCGATCTTCACCAGAATGCTGCGGTTGTCGACAAACGCCTGGAGTAACGGTGAATCGCACTTACCTGTGGATAGTTGTTCCGCCATGGAAATCACCTTGTCTCTAAGAGGGAGGGGGAGCACTCCAAGCCGGGAGGCTTCCTACGACGTGCGACAAGCTATTCTTAATGATAATTGTTGTCAAATGAGAAAAGTAATTAGTACCGAGGTGGTTTGGTTATAAGTCCGAGCCTGTGATCCACTTCAAAAAAGCCACCGCCCCGCGCCCCGCCCAAGCTGCAGCCAACGCTTAATTATTTGCCCTGGCCATCCGTTCCTCTGTGTACATCACCCGGCGCTCGGCAGGCGCAACGTGCAAGCGCATAGCCGCTACGCGCCACTGCCGAGCCCTGATTTCACGTACAGACTCTGGCAGGAACCCTCCCATGACGGACGCCTTCGAACTCCCGGTTACGCTGGTCCAGGCACTGGCACAACGTGCTGCGCAAACCCCGGAGCGGGTTGCCTTGCGCTTTCTGGCCGATGACCCGCAAGAGGAGGCGGTGCTGACCTACCGGGAGCTGGACCTGCGTGCGCGGACCATTGCCGGCGCCTTGCAGGCGCGTACGACTTTTGGAGACCGCGCCATCCTGCTGTTTCCCAGCGGAGCGGATTACGTAGCCGCCTTCTTCGGCTGCCTGTACGCCGGAGTCATTGCCGTGCCCGCATACCCACCGGAGTCTGCCCGTCGTCATCACCAGGAACGCCTGCTATCGATCATCGACGACGCCGAACCGCGCCTGCTGCTGACCACCAGCGCCCTGCATGACAGCCTGCAGGCCCTGGAGGTGCTGGCCGAGGAAGCTGCGCCGCAGCTGTTGGCGGTCGATCATCTGGACACAGCACTGGCCGATGCCTGGCAGGCACCCGCGCTGCAAGCCGATGACATCGCCTTCTTGCAATACACCTCCGGGTCCACGGCGTTGCCCAAGGGCGTGCAGGTCAGCCACGGCAACCTGGTGGCCAACGAGGTGCTGATCCGCCATGGCTTCGGTATCGACCTCAACCCGGACGATGTCATCGTCAGCTGGTTGCCGCTGTATCACGACATGGGCCTGATCGGCGGTTTGCTGCAACCGATCTTCAGCGGCGTGCCTTGCGTGCTGATGGCCCCGGCCTACTTTCTCGCCCGGCCACAGCGTTGGTTGCAGGCGATCAGCGACCACGGCGGCACCATCAGTGGCGGCCCCGATTTTGCCTATCGGCTGTGCAGCGAGCGGGTCAGCAGTGCAGCGCTAGCCAAGCTCGACCTGAGCCGCTGGCGGGTGGCCTATTCCGGTTCCGAGCCGATCCGTCAGGACAGCCTCCAGGCCTTTGCCGAGAAGTTCGCTGGCTGTGGCTTCAGCGCCCAGAGCTTCTTCGCCAGCTATGGCCTGGCGGAGGCAACCCTGTTTGTCAGCGGCAGTAGCCGTGGCCAGGGTATTGCTGCGCTGACCCTGGATGCCGACGCCCTGGCACGTAACAGTGCCGAACCTGGCACTGACTCGGTGCAGATGAGTTGCGGGCGCAGCCAGCCCGGGCATGGCGTGCAGATCGTCGATCCGCAGCAAATGACGGTGCTGGGTGACAATCAGGTTGGCGAGATCTGGGCCTGTGGTCCGAGCATTGCCAAAGGCTACTGGCGCAACCCGCAAGCGACTGCGCAGACCTTTGTCGAACAAGGCGGACAGACCTGGTTGCGCACCGGCGACCTGGGCTTTGTCCGTGAGGGTGAGTTGTTTGTCACCGGCAGGCTCAAGGACTTGCTGATTGTGCGCGGCCACAATCTCTACCCGCAGGATCTGGAGAAGACCCTGGAGCGTGAAGTCGAGGTATTGCGCAAAGGCCGGGTGGCGGTGTTTGCCGTCGATGACCAGGGTGAGGAGGGCATCGGTGTCGCGGTCGAAATCAGCCGCAATGTGCAGAAGATCGTCAGCCCGCAAAGCCTGATCAAGACCTTGCGCCAGGTCATTGCCGATGCCTGCCAGCAAGCCCCGGCGGTGGTCCTGCTGCTCAACCCGGGGGCATTGCCGAAGACTTCCAGTGGCAAGCTGCAGCGCTCTGCCTGCCGGCTGCGGATGAGTGATGGCAGCCTCGACTGCTATGCGCGTTTCCCGGATGCCCGGCAGCCGGTGGCGGTCGCGCAAGCGCTACAAGGCAACCCGCTGCACAGTCTGATCGCGCGCTTGTGGTGCGAGCAACTGGGCGTGGAGCAGGTCGCCGACGATGATCATTTCTTCCTGCTCGGTGGCAACTCGATTGCCGCCACCCAGCTCACCGCCCGCCTGGCTGATGAACTGGACCTGCAGTTGAGCTTGCGCGTGCTGTTCGATGCGCCGCTGCTGGGTGATTTCTGCAGCGCTGTCGCCGCTGCGCAGCAGGCGGGCGTGGCGCAGGGGGCGATCGAGCGCCTCGCCCGCGTGCAGGCGTTGCCGCAGTCACTGGGGCAAAATCGTTTGTGGTTGCTCTGGCAACTGGAACCGCAGAGCGCCGCCTATAACATTCCGGGGGCGCTGCGTTTGCGCGGCGAGCTGGACCACGCGGCGCTGCAGTCCAGCTTCCAGGCCCTGGTCGAACGTCATGAATCTCTGCGTACAGTGTTTGCCGAGATTGATGGCCAGGCGCTGCAGCGTATCCTGCCAGCGCTGGAGTTCACTGTGCAGCAGCTGGACCTGAGCGACCTCGACAGCGAAGCAGTACTGGCGCGACGTGAAGCCGAAGCGCAGCAACCGTTCGATCTGCAAGCCGGTCCATTGCTGCGGGTGACCCTGGCACGCATGGACAGCGAAGCGCATCAGCTGTGGGTCACCATGCACCACATCATTGCCGATGGCTGGTCGATGAACATCCTCATCGACGAATTCTCGCGTCTGTACGCCGCTCACTGCCAGGGGCAGCAGGCCGAGTTGCCGGCATTGACCCTGGACTATGCCGACTATGGCAGCTGGCAACGGCAATGGCTGGCCGAAGGGGAGGCCACACGGCAACTGAGCTACTGGCAGGCGCAACTGGGCGATGAACAGCCGGTGCTTGACCTGGCCACCGACCACCCGCGTTCCAGTCAGCAGCACCAGTCGGCCGCACGCCTGAGCCTGCGGGTGCCGGCGGCGTTGACCGAAGCGCTGCGCAGCACCGCCCGCCAGCACGACAGCACCCTGTTCATGATCCTCCTGGCCGGTTTCCAGAGCCTGCTGCACCGCTACAGCGGGCAGTCCGATATCCGTGTCGGGGTGCCTAATGCCAACCGTCCACGCCTGGAAACCCAGGGGCTGGTCGGTTTTTTCATCAACACCCAGGTCCTGCGTGCCCGGTTCACCTCGCGCCTGTCGTTCGCCGACCTGCTGGCTCAGGTCCGCCAGGCAACCTTGCAGGCTCAGGAACATCAGGACCTGCCCTTCGAACAATTGCTGGCAGCCTTCCCGGATGCCCGCGAGCAGGGCCTGTTCCAGGTCATGTTCAACCACCAGCAGCGCGATCTGAGTGCTTTGCGTCGCCTGCCTGGGCTGCTCGCCGAAGAACTGCCATGGCACAGCCGCGAGGCCAAGTTCGACCTGCAACTGCACAGCGAGGAAGACCACCAGGGGCGCCTGTCGCTGTCCTTCGACTACGCCAGCGAGCTGTTCGACGCCGCCAGCGTGCAGCGTCTGGCCGCACACCTGCTGAGCTTGCTGGAGCAGGTCTGTGCGCTGCCGACGTTAGCGATCGGCGACCTGCAACTGCTCGATGCGCAAGCGCGTGAGCAACTGCTGCAGTGGGGGCAGGCACCGGCGCCTGCAGCGCAACAGTGGGTCGTCGAGCAACTCAATGAGCAGGCACGGCTGACGCCGCAGCGTACTGCGCTGGTGTGGGAGGGCGGCGCGCTCGACTACGCCGGCATGCACCAGCAGGCCAACCGCCTGGCCCATTATCTGCGCGACAAGGGCGTCGGCCCGGATGTCTGCGTGGCGATTGCCGCCGAACGTTCGCCGCAGTTGCTGATCGGTGTGCTGGCGATTCTCAAGGCCGGTGGCGCCTATGTGCCGCTGGACGTCGATTACCCGGGCGAACGCCTGGCTTACATGCTCGCCGACTGTGGTGCGAGCCTGTTGCTCAGCCACAGCGAGGTGCTGGAGCGCCTGCCGCAAGTGGATGGGGTCAGTGCCATTGCCATGGATCAGCTCAATCTCGACAGCTGGCCGTGCCAGCCACCGGGGCTGCACCTGCACGGCGATAACCTCGCCTATGTGATCTATACCTCCGGCTCCACCGGGCAACCCAAGGGCGTCGGCAACACCCATGCGGCACTGGCCGAACGTCTGCAGTGGATGCAGGAACGCTATGCGCTGGATGAGCACGACGTGCTGATGCAGAAAGCGCCGATCAGCTTCGACGTTTCGGTCTGGGAGTGCTTCTGGCCGCTGGTCAGTGGCTGCAAACTGGTACTGGCAGGCCCCGGCGAGCACCGTGATCCACAGCGTATTGCCGCGCTGGTGCGCGAGCATGCGGTGACCACCTTGCACTTTGTTCCAGCCTTGCTGCAGGTCTTTGTTCAAGAGCCACTGGCGGCGAGCTGCACCAGTTTGCGCCGTCTGTTCTCCGGCGGTGAGGCGTTGTCTGCCGCACTGCGTGACCGGGTGCTGCAAGTGCTGCCGCAGGTGGCGCTGCATAACCGTTATGGCCCGACCGAAACCGCGATCAACGTCACTCACTGGCAGTGCAGCGAGGCCGATGGCGCGCGCTCGCCGATTGGCCGGCCGTTGGCCAACGTCGTTTGCCGGGTTGTCGATGAGGAGTTGCAGCTCACTGCCCCGGGCGTTCCGGGAGAGTTGTTGCTCGGTGGGGCCGGGCTGGCACGCGGCTATCTCGGCAGGCCGGGGCTGACTGCCGAACGTTTCGTGCCGCACCCGGAAGGTGATGGCCAGCGTCTCTACCGCAGTGGTGACCGGGCGCGCTGGGTGGCGTCGCTGGGAGCCCTGGAGTACCTGGGCCGGCTTGATCAGCAGGTGAAACTGCGCGGCTTTCGCGTCGAACCTGAGGAAGTTGAGGCCTGTCTGCTCAGTCAGCCAGGTGTTGAGCAGGCGCTGGTACTGATTCGCCAGACCGTTGCCGGGACGCAACTGGTGGGCTATTACAGCGGCGTGGAAAACAATGCCGGACTGTTGGCGGCATTGGCCGGTCAACTGCCGGCCTATATGGTCCCGGCGTTGTTGATGCACTTGGCGCAGATGCCCCTGGGCCCAAGCGGCAAGGTCGAGCGCAAAGCACTACCGGCACCGCTCTGGACCACCCGTGAACACATCGAACCGAGCACCGCGCTGCAACAGCAGATCGCGGCGATCTGGCGCGAAGTGCTGGGGCTGCAACAGGTCGGCCTGCAGGACGACTTCTTTGCCCTCGGCGGCCATTCGCTGCTGGCGACCCAGATCATTTCCCGCACCCGCCAGGCGTGCAACGTCGAGTTGCCGCTGCGGGTATTGTTCGACGCCAGCGAGCTGGGCGCATTTGCCCGAGAGGTCGAACGTATACAGCACAGCGGCGCACATAACCTGCAGGGCGAGATCGCGCGGATCGACCGTCGCCAGGCCGTGCCGTTGTCTTACTCCCAGCAGCGCATGTGGTTCCTCTGGCAGATGGAACCGGACAGCCCGGCCTACAACGTCGGCGGTATGGCCCGACTGCGTGGAGTGCTGGATGTCAGCCGCTTCGAGCAGGCCTTGCAAACCCTGATCGTGCGCCATGAGACCCTGCGCACCACCTTCCCGAGCATCGACGGCGTGCCATACCAGTGCGTGCACAGCGACAGCACGCTGCAAATGCACTGGCAGGATTTTTCCGCCGACAACCCCGCCCAGCGCGAGCAGCGTCTGCAGGCCTTCGCCGATGAGCAGGCGCATCAACCCTTCGACCTGGAGCGCGGTCCGCTGCTGCGTGCCTGCCTGGTCAAGGTCAGCGAGCACGAGCACTATTTTGTTCTGACCTTGCACCACATCGTCACTGAAGGCTGGGCCATGGACATCTTCGCCCGCGAGCTCGGCGAGCTGTACGAAGCCTTTGTCGATGAGCGTGAATCGCCGCTGCCGGCGTTGCCGGTGCAGTACCTGGATTACAGCGTCTGGCAGCGCCAATGGCTGGAAGCCGGAGAGGGGCAGCGTCAACTGGATTACTGGAAAACCAGGCTCGGTGATGAGCATCCGGTGCTGGAACTGCCCACCGATCGTCCACGGCCAGCACTGCAAAGTCACCGTGGCGAGCTCTATCGCTTTGACCTCAGCCCGCAACTGGCGGCGCGGGTTCGCGCCTTCAATGCCGAGCGCGGCCTGACCCTGTTCATGACCATGACGGCAACCCTGGCGGTGCTGCTCTATCGCTACAGCGCACAGCAAGACCTGCGTATCGGCGCGCCGGTGGCCAACCGCATCCGTCCGGAAAGCGAGGGGCTGATCGGCGCCTTCCTCAACACCCAGGTGCTGCGCTGCCAGCTCACTGGGCAGATGCGCGTCGCTGAGCTGATCGATCAGGTCCGCCAGACCGTGATCGAAGGCCAGTCGCACCAGGACCTGCCGTTCGATCAACTGGTCGAAGCCTTGCAACCTGCGCGCAGCACCGCCTACAACCCGTTGTTCCAGGTGATGTGCAACGTGCAGCGCTGGGAGTTCCAGCAGAGCCGGCAATTGTCGGGCATGCAGGTGGATTACCTGGTCAACGACGCCCGGGCGACCAAGTTCGACCTCAACCTGGAAGTCACCGACCTCGACCGGCGTCTGGGCTGCTGCCTGACCTACAGTTGCGACCTGTTCGACGAGCCGCGCATCGCGCAGATGGCGGCCCACTGGCAGAACCTGCTGGCGGCCATGCTCGAAAATCCCGAGCAGCGCCTGTGCGAGTTGCCGATGCTGGCCAGCACTGAACAACAGCAGCTGCGTGCCAGCCTCGAAGGCGACCTTGATGCAGACCTGGGGCAGACCATCGAAGGCCTGTTCAGTGCGCAAGCGGCACGTCAGCCACAGGCCCTGGCGCTGACCTTTGCCGGTCAGCACCTGAGCTATGCTGAGCTGGACGCCCGGGCCAACCAGTTGGCCCGGGTCCTGCGCAAACGCGGTGTAGGCCCACAGGTAAGGGTAGGCCTGGCGCTGGAGCGCTCGCTGGAAATGGTCGTGGGCTTGCTGGCGATCCTCAAGGCCGGTGGCGCCTATGTGCCGCTGGACCCGGAGTACCCGCTGGAACGCCTGCACTACATGATCGAAGACAGTGGCATCAGCCTGTTGCTGGGGCAGCGCAGCCTGTTCGCGGCGCTGGGCGAACTGCCGGGCCAGGTCGATCGCTGGAGCCTGGAAGACGACGGCCCGGCGCTGGCCAATGTCAGTTGCGAGCCGCTGATCACACAGAGTCTGCCGGGCCATCAGGCTTACTTGATCTACACGTCAGGCTCCACCGGCAAGCCTAAAGGCGTGGTGGTCAGCCGTGGCGAGATCGCCATGCATTGCCAGGCGGTCATCGAACGTTTCGGCATGCGTAGTGACGACTGCGAACTGCACTTCTATTCGATCAACTTTGACGCCGCTACCGAGCGCTTGCTGGTGCCGCTGCTGTGCGGCGCGCGGGTGGTCTTGCGCGCTCAGGGACAGTGGGACGCCGAAGAGATCTGCACCTTGATTCGCGAACAGCAGGTGTCGGTTCTCGGCTTTACCCCGAGCTATGGCAGCCAACTGGCGCAGTGGCTGGCCAGCCGCAACGAGACCCTGCCGGTGCGCCTGTGCATCACCGGTGGCGAAGCCCTGACCGCTGAGCACCTGCAGCGGATCCGCCAGGCGTTCACGCCACAGCAGTTCTTCAACGCCTATGGGCCGACCGAAACCGTGGTCATGCCGTTGGCGTGCCTGGCGCCGGAACAGTTGCCAGCCGGTGCCGGCAGTGTGCCGATCGGTAGCGTGGTGGGTGCCCGGGTGGCTTACATTCTCGATGCCGATCTGGCGCTGTTACCCCAGGGCGGTATCGGCGAGCTGTATGTCGGCGGCGCCGGCCTGGCCCAAGGTTACCATGAGCGACCGGGGCTCAGTGCCGAACGCTTTGTCGCCGACCCGTTCAGTACTCAAGGCGGGCGCTTGTACCGTACCGGCGACCTGGTGCGTCAGGGCGCCGATGGGCTGGTCGAGTACGTTGGCCGAATCGACCATCAGGTGAAGATTCGTGGTTTCCGTATCGAACTGGGGGAAATCGAGACGCGCCTGCTGGAGCATCCAGCGGTTCGCGAGGCAGTCGTGCAGGCCCTGGACATGCCGGGCGGCAAACAGTTGGTCGGTTACCTGGTCTGCGATCAGGCTCATGGCGATAGCGCTGTGCAGGCTGTGCTGCGTGATGCACTGAAGGCCCAGCTTCGACTGCACCTGCCGGACTATATGGTGCCCAGCCATCTGGTACTGCTGGAGCAGATGCCACTGATGGGCAATGGCAAGCTTGACCGCCGTGCCCTGCCTGCGCCTGATCTGGAGCACGGGCGTGAGCACTATGAAGCACCGCGCAACGCGCTGGAACAGCAGCTGGCCAACCTCTGGCGCGATGTGCTGAACGTACCGCGGGTCGGCTTGCAGGACAACTTCTTCGAACTGGGCGGTGACTCGATCCTGTCGATCCAGGTGGTCAGCCGTGCGCGTCAGGCGGGGCTGCATTTCACCCCGCGCGACCTGTTCCAGCACCAGACCATCCAGACCTTGGCCAGTGTGGTGCGCCGCGGCGACGACAACCCGGTCGATCAAGGGCCACTGAGTGGTCGCGCGGCGCTGACGCCGATCCAGCACTGGTTCTTCGACAGCGATGTAGCGCAGCCCCAGCACTGGAACCAGGCGGTATTGCTGGCACCGGTCGAGCGTCTGACGCCCAAGGCGCTGGAGCAGGCCTTGCAGCAACTGATCGAGCATCACGACGCGCTGCGCCTGCGCTTTAGCACGCAGGAGGGCCAGTGGCAGGGTGATTACGTCCAGGGTGAAAGCCGCGAGTTGCTCTGGCAGGTGTCGGTCAACAGTTTTGCCGATTGCCAGCCGCTGTACAGCGACGTGCAGCGCAGCCTGGACCTGGGCAACGGTCCACTGTTGCGGGCGTTGCTGGTCGAAGACGTTGAGGGGCAGCAGCGCTTGCTGTTGGCGATCCATCACCTGGTGGTCGATGGTGTGTCGTGGCGGGTGCTGCTTGAGGATTTGCAGGCGCTTTACCGTGGCCAGGCATTGGCGGCGAAAACCCGCGCCATGAGCGATTGGGCCGCACGCCTGCAGGCCTATGCCGGCAGTGATTCACTGCGCGACGAACAGCACTGGTGGCAGACCCAATTGAGCACCGCTCACCGTGAACTGCCATGCGACCATCCGCAAGGGGCGAACCTGCACAAGCAGGCGCACACCCTGAGCTTGCGCCTGGATGCCACACAGACCCGGCAACTGCTCAAAGAAGCGCCAGCGGCCTACCACACTCAGGTCAACGACCTGCTGTTGACCGCCCTGGCCCGGGTGCTGTGCCGCTGGAGCGGCGACACCTCGGTGCTGGTGCAACTGGAAGGCCATGGCCGGGAAAACCTGTTCGAGGACATGGACCTGACCCGCAGTGTCGGCTGGTTCACCAGTGCCTATCCATTGAGCCTGAGCCCTGCGGCTGATGCCGGTGCGTCGATCAAGGCAATCAAGGAACAACTGCGCCAGGTGCCGCACAAGGGGCTGGGGTACGGTGTGCTGCGTTACCTCGCCGATACTTCAGTACGCGAAACCATGGCGGCCTTGCCGCAGGCGCGGATCACCTTCAACTACCTCGGCCAGTTCGACCAGCAATTCCAGGCCGATGCGCTGTTCCAGCCGGTGGATGAAGCAGCCGGCGAGGCCCATGACCCGGAGGCGCCGCTGCCCAACTGGTTGAGTGTCGATGGCCAGGTCTACGCCGGTGAATTGCAGCTGCGCTGGACCTTCAGCCGTGAGCGCTATGACCAGCGCACCATTGAACAATTGGCCGAGGCCTACAAAACCGAACTGCTCGGCCTGATCGAGCACTGCCTGGCCCCTGGCAACGGCAGCTTCACGCCGTCGGACTTCCCGCTGGCGCAACTGACCCAGGAGCAGATCGACAGCCTGCCCGTGCCTGCGGCGCAGATCGACGATGTGTATCCACTGACGCCCATGCAGGAAGGGCTGTTGCTGCATACCCTGCTTGAGCCCGGCACCGGCATCTACTACATGCAGGACCGCTACCGGATCAACAGCGCCCTCGACCCGCAGCGCTTTGCCCAGGCCTGGCAAGCGGTTGTTGCACGCCACGAGGCCCTGCGTGCGTCGTTCAGCTGGAACGCTGGCGAAGCCATGCTGCAGATCATCCATAAACCCGGCAGTACCGCGCTTGACTACCTGGACTGGACCGACATCAGCGAAGACGAGCAGGAAGCGCGTTTGCAGGCCCTGCATAAGCAGGAGCGCGAAGCAGGCTTCGATCTGCTGCAACAGGCGCCGTTCCACCTGCGCCTGATTCGCATCGGCACAGACCGCTACTGGTTCATGATGAGCAATCACCACATCCTCATCGATGCCTGGTGCCGCTCGTTGCTGATGAACGATTTCTTCGAGCTGTACATGGCCCTGGGCGAAGGCCGCGAGGCGCAGTTGCCGGTGCCGCCGCGCTACCGCGACTACATCAGCTGGCTGCAGCACCAGGACCTCGACGCTGCGCGTCAGTGGTGGCGCGACAACCTGCTGGGCTTCGAACGCAGCACCGCTGTGCCGAGCGACCGGCCGCTGCTGCGTGATCATGGCGCCGAGAACGCCGGGATGATCGTCGGTGACTGTTACACCCGCCTCGATGTGACTGAAGGAGCGCGCCTGCGTGAGTTGGCCCAGGCCCATCAGTTGACCGTCAACACCTTTGCCCAGGCGGCCTGGGCGCTGGTATTGAGCCGTTATAGCGGCGAGCGCGACGTGCTGTTCGGGGTCACCGTGGCCGGTCGTCCGGTGAGCATGCCGCAGATGCAGCGCACGGTCGGGCTGTTCATCAACAGTATCGCTCTGCGCGTGCAACTGCCGGCGGTGGGCCAGCGTTGCAGTGTCCGTCAATGGCTCAAGGGCCTGTTCGAACGCAATATGGAGTTGCGCGAATACGAGTACCTGCCGCTGGTGAGCATTCAGGAGTGCAGTGAGCTACCCAAGGGCCAGCCATTGTTCGACAGCCTGTTCGTGTTCGAGAACGCCCCGGTGGAAGTCTCGGTGCTGGACCGTGCGCAACACCTGAATGCCAGCTCCGATTCCGGGCGCACCCACACCAACTTCCCGCTGACTGCAGTCTGCTACCCCGGCGATGACCTGGGGCTGCACCTGTCGTTCGATCAGCGCTATTTCGACACCTCGACGGTCGAGCGCTTGCTGGCCGAGTTCAAGCGTCTGCTACTGGCCCTGGCCGATGGCTTCCAGGGCGACATGAGCGAGCTGCCGTTGCTGGGTGAACAGGAGCGCCGTTTGCTGTTGGAAGACTGCAACCGCAGCGAACGGGATTACCCGCTGGAGCAGAGTTACGTAGCGCTGTTCGAGGCGCGGGTCGCTGCCCATCCGCAGCGTACTGCCGCACGGTGTCTGGAGCAGTCGATCAGCTATGCACAGCTCAATCGCCAGGCCAACCGCCTGGGGCATGCACTGGTGGCTGCCGGGGTAAGTATCGACCAGCCGGTGGCGCTGCTGGCCGAGCGCGATTTGCCGTTGCTGGGGATGATCGTCGGCAGCTTCAAGGCCGGTGCCGGTTACTTGCCGCTCGATCCGGGCTTGCCGACGGCGCGTCTGCAACGCATCGTCGAACTCAGCCGTACGCCAGTGCTGGTCTGCAGTCAGGCCTGCGCCGAGCAGGGCCGCGCGCTGCTGGATGAACTGGCCTGCGCGGGGCGGCCGAAGTTGCTGGTCTGGGAGCAGGTGCAGAACGCCGAGCTACCCGAGCTCAACCCAGGCATCTACAGTGCGCCGGACAACCTCGCCTACGTGATCTACACCTCCGGCTCCACGGGCTTGCCGAAGGGCGTGATGGTCGAGCAGCGCGGCATGCTCAACAACCAGTTGAGCAAGGTGCCGTACCTGCAACTGGACGAACACGACGTGATTGCCCAGACCGCCTCGCAGAGTTTCGACATTTCCGTCTGGCAGTTCCTCGCCGCGCCGTTGTTCGGGGCTCAGGTGGCGATCGTGCCCAACAGCATTGCCCACGATCCCCAGGGCCTGCTTGAGCACGTTCAGGCTTGCGGGATCACGGTGCTGGAAAGCGTGCCGTCACTGATCCAGGGCATGCTCGCCAACGAGCATCAGCAACTCGACGGCCTGCGCTGGATGCTGCCAACCGGGGAGGCGATGCCACCCGAGCTGGCGTCGCAGTGGTTGCAGCGCTATCCGCAGATCGGCCTGGTCAATGCCTATGGTCCGGCGGAATGTTCCGATGACGTGGCGTTCTTCCGCGTCGATGCGGCCTCGACCCGTGGCAGCTATCTGCCTATTGGTACGCCGACCGACAACAACCGCCTGTACCTGCTCGGTGACGATCAGCAACTGGTGCCACTGGGGGCCGTCGGTGAGCTCTGTGTGGCCGGCACCGGCGTCGGTCGCGGCTATGTCAGCGACCCGCAGCGCACCGCCCTGGCGTTCATCCCGCATCCGTTCGGGGCGGCGGGCGAACGCCTGTACCGCACGGGTGACCTGGCGCGGCGCCGTGCGGATGGCGTGCTCGAATACGTCGGGCGCATTGACCATCAGGTGAAGATCCGTGGCTACCGCATCGAGCTGGGCGAGATCGAAGCGCGTCTGCATGAGCAGGCCGAGGTGCGCGACGCAGCGGTGGGGGTTCAGGAAGGGGTCAATGGCAAGCATCTGGTGGGTTATCTGGTGCCCAACGATGCGGCAGCCGATAGCAGCGTGCTGCTCGAGCTGATCAAGCAACGCTTGCGCGCCGAGCTGCCCGAATACATGGTCCCGCTGCACTGGGCCTGGCTCAAGCAACTGCCGCTCAATGCCAACGGCAAGCTCGACCGCAAGGCGCTGCCAAGCGTTGATTTCGCCGCTCAGCAGAGTCAGGACTTCCTCGCTCCGCGCAGTGAGCTGGAGCAGACCCTGGCGACGATCTGGGCCGAGGTGCTCAAGGTCGGGCAGGTCGGGGTGCGCGACAACTTCTTCGAGTTGGGCGGTCACTCCCTTTTGGCTACGCAGATCGCCTCGAGGGTGCAGAAGGCGCTGCAACTGAACGTGCCGTTGCGGGCGATGTTCGAGTGCAGCACCGTCGAAGAGCTGGCGAGCTACGTGGAAGGCCTCAAGGCCAGTGAGCTGAGCGACGACAAGGTCGACCGGCTCAGTGACCTGATGGCCGAGCTTGAGGCGCTCTAGCGGCTAGGCGGTGGTGGGGCAGGTACGTTGCAGGTCGTGTTTGAGCAACACGACCGAGGCGGCCAGCAACACGGCGTCCTTGATCAGAAAGGACGTCGAGCTGCCCATGGCCGGAAAGCCGCCGGCGCTGCTTTCCCAGCCACCGGGAGTGCTCAGGATCAGGGTCAGGGTGGTCAGGTAGGTGATCGCCGAGCCGATCGCCCCGGCCACGGCCCAGCGCGGTTGCCAGAAGCCGATCAGCAACGCTGCGCCGATTGCCCACTCGGCTACGCCCAGGGCATAGCTGGCGCCCTGGATCCCGAAGGCGGGATGCATCCAGGACAGCAACGGACTGTTGTCGATCAGCGGAATGAGCGCCTGGGCTTCATAGGCGAACCATTTGGTGTAGCCGAAACCGATGAAAATCACGATCAGGCTCAGGCGCAGCAACGTGATGTCGAGGGAGGAGCGCACAAAGGCGTCGAGGTAGGCGGGGCGGGTCATGGAGAGTTCCTTTTCGGTTAGGGGTACTCTCCAGACGCCTTGCTCGTGCTGGTGTTACAACCTGCTGTCAGAGGCTCAACGTTTACCCAGAATCTTCCCGAGCATTTCCGGGCGTGGCGCGCCTTGCTGCGTTTGCAGTTGCTGTTGCTCATCCAGGTAGAAGATCGCCGGGGTCGCCGCCAATCCCAGTTCCTCCATCAATGCCTGGTTGCCGTCGAGCTTGCTTTGCACGGCAGCGGGGATCTTCTCCAGTGCCTTGAGGCTGCTGGCCTTGCCGGCACTCTCGTGTTTCAGCAGGGCCTTGACCGGATCATTGCTGGCCAGCAGCGCCGCCGATTTGCCCGGGCTGTCTTCACGGATGATGCCGACCATGATGTGGCGCAACTGCACCTTGCCCGACTCGACCCAGGGCCGTGCCTGCTGCCAGAACATATTGCAGTACGGGCAGTTGGGGTCGCTGAACAGATAGACGACGCGTGGCGCATCGGCCTTGCCGTCGGCGATCCAGGCGGTCTTTTCCATCTTCGCCCAGACCTCTTTGGACATCGGCGCATAGACCAGCTTCTCCAGCGGTGCTTCGCTGAGGTCCTGGCCTTGTTCATCGAACAGGCTGCCGACCAGCACATGTTTGCCATCGGGTGTCAGGTACAGGGCCATACCCCGGTTCTGGTACTCGGCCGCGTAACCGCGCAGGCCGTTGGGGGCATCGAAGCTGCCTTTGATCTTCACGCCCTTGGCTTCCATTTGCTGCACGGCCTTGGGCAGGGTTTCGGCCATGGCAGCCTGGCTGGCCAGCAGGCCGAAGGTCAGAGTCAGGGGCAGTTTCAGCAAAGGGTGCATGTGTCATTCCTTGAAGAGTGGGTGGCGGCGGGCGCAGGAGTGCGCTCAAAGGATTCCAGGGCGTGGCTCAGGCTTGCCCGCGACAGCTCGCCCAGATGGCTGCCGACCAGGCGGCCGTCGGCGTCGTAGAACAGGGTGGTGGGCAGGGCCATGGAGCCGACCTGCTGGGCCAACTGGCCACCGCCGTCAAACAGCACATGGGACAGGTTCAGCCCGGTGGTGGCGAGAAAGGTGCTGACCGTCTGCGGGGTTTCTCCCTGGTTGACGAACAGGAAGGTGATGTCCGGGTGTTCGTGTTGCGCCTGTTGCAAAACCGGCATTTCCCGACGGCACGGCGGGCACCAGGTGGCCCAGAGGTTGATGACCAGCGGCCGGCCTCGGTAGGAAGTCAGTTGCACGGCCTGACCGTCGGCCTTGTGCAGGCTCATCTCCGGTAATTGCGTGCCTTGTTCATAGAGATGGCTGGCCAGGCTGCCGAGTAGCCAGAACAGCACACCGCTGAACAGGCCCCAGCCCAGCGGACGGCGCAAGCTCGAGCGGCGCCAGCCTTGCCACAACGCACCGATGGCCACCACCAGCAAACCCGGCCAGAGCAGAAAGCCGCCGTCGCGCAAGTCGACAATCTGCAGTGGATCATCGCGGTACATCGGCCAGTAGCTGAGCACGAACCCCAGGCGTGCCCCCAGCAGGCCCAGCAGGAACAGGCCGAACAGCACCGATTCAGGGTTGTCGCCACCGCGTTTGGCCACGCGCCAGCCGACCAGGGTGGCCAAAGCCAGCGCGCAGAGTAGCAACAGATGATCGACGGCCATGGTCAGCGGCCCGAGGTTTACCGTCAGCATCAGCCTTGACTCCGGGTCTGGGCCCACTGTTCGAGGAAGTTCTTCGCATCGATTTCACCGGTGATGCGCCGGCTGCGGCGCTCGTTGCCTTCCGGGCCGATCCAGATCAGGCTGGGCGGGCCGGGCACCTGGTAACGCTGCAGCAATTCGCGGCTGGAGGGCGCATCGGCGGTCACATCCAGGCGCAGCAAGCGTACGCCGTTCAGCGCGGCCAGCACATCGGCGCGGGCGAATACCTGTTTCTCCATGACCTTGCACGACACGCACCAGTCAGCGTAGTAGTCGAGCATCACCCACTGCCCCTGGGCCTTGGCGGTGTCCAGCTCGCGTTGCAGGTCAGCCGGCTGGCTGACGGTGATGAAGGCATCGCTGTGGACAGCGCTGGCAACAACCGTGGAGCTACCGGCGCGGAAGGGCTGCAGCGGTTGCCAGGGGTCGTCGCCACCGGCGGCGGCACCGATCACCAGCAGGCTGCCCCAGAAGCCCAGCAGCAGCGGCAACGCGCGGATTGGCCGCAAGCCATGCAACGCAGGCCATGCCGCCCAGGCCAGGGCGATCAGCCAGGCGCCGGCCAGGCCCAGCCACAGCGAAGGCTCCAGCACGGTGCGCAGGGTATACAGGGCCATGGCCAGGAACACGAAGCCGAACAGACCCTTGACCAGGTTCATCCACGGGCCGGGGCGCGGCAGGTAGCGATTGCCCAGGGTCACCAGCAGCAACAGCGGCAAGCCCATGCCGATGCCGAGAGTGAACAGCACCAACCCGCCGTGCACGGCATTGCCGCTCTGGGCGATGTACAGCAGGGCGCCGGCCAGGGGCGCGGTCATGCACGGGCCCATCAACAGCCCCGAGAGTGCACCGAGCAAGGCTGCGCCATACAGGTTGCCGCCGCGGGTACCGTGGCCGGCGCGTTCCAGGCGATCACGCAACCAGGCCGGCAACTGCAGCTCGAAAGCACCGAACATCGGCAAGGCCAGCAACACAAACAGGCCGGCCAGGCTGCCGAGCAACCAGGGTTGTTGCAACCAGGCCTGAAGACTTCCCCCCAGCAACGCGGCAATCACCCCGAGGGCGGCGTACACCAGCGCCATACTCAGTACGTAAACGCTGGCCAGTGCCCAGCCACGGCGGGCACTCACGCCATTACCGAGGACCAGCCCGGCAAGAATCGGCAGCATCGGCAACGAGCAGGGGGTAAAGGCCAGCAACAGGCCCAGGCCCAAAAAGGCCAGCAGGCTCCAGGCCAGGCCCGACTGCTGCAGACCGCCGGCCAGGGCCTGATCGCTGGCTTGTTCTTGCTCATCGACAGCAGCGCTGCTCAAGCTGACCAGATTGGTCTGCGGTGGATAGCACAAGCCGGCATCGGCGCAGCCTTGCCAGCCCATACGCAACTGGCCTGTGGCGGAGGCGGGCAGGATCAGTTCAAGTTCGCCGCGATACACCAGAGTCTCGCCGAAGAACTCGTCCTGATGGGGCAGGGCCTCTGGCAAGGCGGGCTGCTGCTCGACGGGCAGACCGTCGAACTTCAGGCGTTTCTGGTAAAGATAGTAACCATCGGTGATTTTCCAGTGCAGGCGCATCTGCCCGGAATCCAGCCGCTCGCTGCTGAACACGAACGCCTTGTCCACCGGCAGAAAGTCGCTCTGGGCAAAGGGGTTGGCCTGGGTCAGGCTGCTGAACAGGAGCATCAGGGCAATTAGTAACGTGCGCATCTCTAAGCCTTGGTAGTGCGATAAGTGCCCGATCCTGGCCGAGCGCGATTAACCGAGTGTTAACCCATAAGCGTCGATTGTCGCCCGGACCGCGACGATCCGCTGCTGGCGCGGCATAATCCTGACTTAATCCGCCTGCGCTTCACTGCCACTTTTAGCATCGAGACCGACCATGCACGTACTGCTCTGCGAGGATGACGACCTGATTGCCAGCGGTATCGCCGCGGGGTTGACCGCCCAGGGCATGACCGTGGACAGGGTCGCCACGGCGGCTGCGGCCCAGGCCATGCTCCAGGCTGCCGCCTTCGATGTCATGGTGCTGGACCTGGGCTTGCCCGACGAAGATGGTCTCAAACTGTTGCAGCGCCTGCGTCAGCAGGGCGAGAGCCTGCCGGTGCTGGTGCTCACTGCCCGCGACGCGGTTACCGACCGGGTCGACGGCCTGCAGGCCGGTGCCGACGATTATCTGCTCAAGCCCTTCGACCTGCGCGAGCTGGCGGCGCGTTTGCATACCCTGTTGCGCCGCTCGGCCGGGCGTGCGGTCAATATCATCGAGCACGGCCCGCTCAGCTACGATCCCAGCAGTCGTGAGACCTGTCTGGGAGGTACGCCGGTCGACCTGTCACGGCGCGAGCAGGCGCTGTTGCAGGCACTGTTGCACAACCGCGGCCGGGTGCTGTCCAGCGAGCAGCTCAAGGACAGCGTCTACGGCTTTGGTGACGAGGTCGAGAGCAATGCCCTGAACGTGCACATTCATCACCTGCGCCGCAAATTGGGCAATGGCATCGTCGAAACCGTACGTGGCCTGGGTTATCGCCTGGGGCCGGCGCAGTTGCCGGAGGTCGGGCAGCCATGAGCCTGCGCGTACGCCTGACACTGATCCTCGGCACCGCCTTCGTGCTCATCTGGGCCCTGGCGGCGGCCTGGATGCTGCGCGACCTGCGCTATCAGATGATGTTTTCCCTCGATCAGCGTCTGGTGGCTTCGGCGCGCATGGTTGCCGGCCTGATCGATCAGTTGCCGCAGCCACTGACGGCCAAGGGTGAGGGCACAAAGTTGAGTGCCGACCAGCTCAGTGTGCCGGATGGCATGGCCTGTCAGGTCAGCTCGTTACGTGGCGAGATCATTGCCCGCAACCATAGTCAGGGACACACCCTCGACGACGATCGCAGTGGTTTTCGCGACCAGACCATCGAGGGCGCGCGCTGGCGCACGTTTACCTATTACCGCGGTGATGTCCGCATCACCACGGCCGACCGTCACCAGGAGCGTGAGGCGCTGAATCGCTCGATCTTGTTGGCGGCTTCGGCGCCGGTGTTTGTCGCCTTGCTTGGTACCCTTGGGTTGCTCTGGATCGGTATCGGCAAGGGCCTGGCACCGCTCAACCGCATGCGTGATGCCCTGCGCCGGCGTAGCCCTGATGCCCTTGAACCGTTGCAGGTGCGCGCCTTGCCCAGCGAGTTGCAACCGCTGCTGGATACCCAGAACCAGCTGTTCTTGCGCATTGCCCAGACGATCGAACGCGAACGGCGCCTGACCGATGACGCCGCCCATGAGTTGCGCACGCCGCTGACCGCGATCAAGACCCACTTGCAAGTGGCGCGAATGACCGATGGTGCGGTTCGTGAGCAAGCCCTGGAGCACGCCGAGCAGGGTGCTGACCGCTTGCACCGGACCCTGGAACAGTTGCTGCTGCTGGCGCGGGTTGAAGGCAGCCTGTCGTTTGAGGACGGGGTGCAGTGCAGCGCCGAACAAGTGGCTCGCCAGGCGATCCAGGACACCGGGCTCGGCGATTCGCAGCGCATTGACCTGCAATTGGCGCCGGAGGCCGCCCAGGCCTACCTTGGTATGCCTTCGCCACTGGCCGTGACCGCCTTGCGCAACCTGCTCGACAACGCCTTGCGCCACACCCGTGGCCCGGCGCCGGTGGAACTGGCGGTGCGGATGGACAAGGACCAGGTGGCCTTCCTGGTGCGTGACCACGGCCCGGGTATCGTCGAGCAGGACCTTGAGCACCTTACCGAGCGATTCTGGCGCAATGGCCAGAGCGGCGGTTGCGGGCTGGGGTTGGCGATTGTCCAGGCCATCGTCCAGCGCTGTGCCGGCTCCTTGCGCTTTGACAGCCGCACCGATGGGCTGCGGGTGTTCTTGCATATCCCTTTACGTGCGCAGTAGTTGATCTGGGGGCTAAATCCGCAAGGCGCTGAAGCGTTTTTCAAGCGATAACAACCCGACACACATCTGGTGACAGGCGCGTGACGGGCACATCCGCTTGCTTGCGAGGGTTTCCCCAGATGTCAGTCGCTATCAGCCTTGCCCAGCCGCTGCCGGAGTCTTCGGACCTGGCCACTGCCGAAACGCTTTATCACTTCGAAGAGTCGCCCCTGCTGGCCCGGCAAAAACAGCAAGAGTCGAATGCCCGCAGTTACCCGCGACGCATTCCCCTGGCGCTGAAAAAGGCCCGTGGCCTGTATGTCGAAGATGTCGAAGGGCGTCAGTTCATCGACTGCCTGGCCGGGGCCGGGACTCTGGCGCTGGGCCACAACCACCCGGTGGTGATCGAGGCAATCCAGCAGGTGCTGGCCGACGAACTGCCCCTGCACACCCTCGACCTCACCACCCCGGTCAAGGACCAGTTCGTTCAGGACCTGTTCGGCCTGTTGCCGCAGGCGTTGCGTGACGAAGCGAAGATCCAGTTCTGCGGGCCGACCGGCACCGATGCGGTGGAGGCGGCCCTGAAGCTGGTGCGCACCGCGACCGGACGCACCACCGTGCTGTCGTTCCAGGGGGGCTATCACGGCATGTCCCAGGGGGCTTTGAGCCTGATGGGCAGCCTGGCACCGAAAAAGCCGTTGGCCGGGCTGCTGAGCAATGGCGTGCAGTTTCTGCCATATCCCTATGACTACCGTTGCCCGTTCGGTCTGGGCGGCGAGGCGGGGGTCAAGGTCAACCTGCATTATCTGGAGAACCTGCTGACTGACCCGGAAGGCGGCGTGCAATTGCCGGCCGCGATCATCGTCGAGGCGGTGCAAGGCGAAGGTGGGGTGATTCCGGCGGATCTGGAATGGCTGCGCGGCGTGCGGCGGATTACCGAGAAGGCCGGTGTGGCCTTGATCGTCGATGAGATCCAGAGTGGGTTTGCGCGTACCGGCAAGATGTTTGCCTTCGAACATGCGGGCATCGTTCCCGATGTGGTGGTGATGTCCAAAGCCATTGGTGGCAGCCTGCCCCTGGCGGTGGTGGTCTACCGCCAGTGGCTGGATACCTGGCAGCCGGGAGCGCATGCCGGGACGTTTCGCGGCAACCAGATGGCCATGGCAGCAGGTTCGGCGGTGATGAGGTACATCAAGGATCACGATCTGTGTGCTCATGCCCAGGCAATGGGCGAGCGCCTGAGCGGGCATCTGCGCCACCTGCAGAAGGACTTTGCGCAACTGGGCGATATTCGTGGCCGTGGCCTGATGCTCGGCGTCGAGCTGGTCGATCCGGCAAGTGCCAAGGATACCCTGGGCCACCCGGGCGCGTGCCCGCAGTTGGCACCGCTGGTTCAGCGTGAGTGCCTCAAGCGTGGTCTGATTCTTGAGCTGGGAGGGCGTCAGGGCGCTGTTGTGCGCTTCCTGCCGCCTTTGGTGATCACCGCCGAGCAGATCGATGAAGTGGCTGCGCGGTTCGGGCGGGCGCTGGCTGCGGCTGTGGCCAGCCTCTGACAGCGCGATCGCGGGGCAAACGCCCCGCGATCAGCACTTCAATCGAACGAGCGCCCAGCGCGCCAGTAACCCATCAAGGTCAACGTTTTACGGTCCAGCCCACGCTCCTGGACCAGGAAACGGCGGATACCCATCACCGCCGCAGACTCACCGGCAATCCAGGCGTAGAACTCACCATCGCCGGGCAGTCCTCGCTCCCAGAGAATCTGCTGGTCGATGTCGACATCCTCAAGCACATCGGTTTTGCCGAGCTGTCTACGAGGCAGTCGTGCCAGTTCGCGCACGGCATGAATCATCGCATCGCCATGCTCACCGTTGAGCACGTCGCGCGGTAGCCAGTGCAGCTCAGTCGCCGCGCTGCAGGTCAAATCAAGGCAGTCCTGTTCGCCGGGCACTTCAATGAATGCCTGCGTTTGTACGTTGGGATAGTCCAGGACCATTTGTTCGAGAATGCCGGCAATGGCGGGCAGGGCGGTTTCGTCTCCGACCAGCAGCAAGGTGCGCAGGTCCTTGGGCGGTCGCCATTCGTAACCACCGGGGTCGCCAGCGAAGGCCAGATTGGGCGCGACCATCTGCAGGCGGTCACCGATGCAGGCCCGGGTTGCCCAGGCTGAGGCGGGGCCATTGACGCCATGCAGGACAAAGTCGACATCCACCTCCAGCGCCTCACGCCGCAGGGCGCGGATGGTGTAGGTGCGCATTGGCGGGCTGCTCTGGGCATCGAGGCCACGCCGGGCTTCTTGCCAGGAGCCCTGCTTGGGCAATTGCGGTGGCTGGCCGTTGGCGCCGGGAAAGAAAATCTTGATGCGCTGGTCGGCGGCCAGGGTGTGCATCTGCGCGACGTCGTCACCGCTGAAAACAAAGCGGCTGAGCGACGGGCTCAGGCGAATGATTGCCTTGAGCTGGACGTCGAACACGCGGTAGCCACTGGGCCTGGCCGGTTTGCCAACCAGCTTGCGCAGGCCGTTGCCCAAAGCGCTGGCCAAGGAGGTGGAAGAGGACATGGGCGATACCCTTTTGCGGAGAATTCACCTGAGAAACGAACCCCCGCGCAGCTGAATTAGCCGCCGCTCCAGCCGTTAAATTTTCCGCTCCAGGATACGTCCTAGCTTGGATAAAGCCTGCTTTATGGCGGACACGGGTAGGACAATGACGATATCGCGACGAGGATTCATAGCGGGCCTGGCAGTGGCGGGTGCAGCGGTGCCAGCGGCCTATTACGCGCACAAGGAACTGACCCATGACCCTGAGGACGATATCGTCACGCCAGGTGAGGCCAGTGTCGAATTGGCCGATGTCGCCGGTCAGCAGTTGGCGGATCAACTGCGCGGGGTCTGGGATCTGCGCGTTTACGGCAGCCAGGGCGGGCTTGCCGGCTTGCCTGAGCATGGGCTGCAGCTGTACCTGGACGTTGCAAGCAAGGGCCGCGGACTGCGCGGCTTCGTCGATGAAAAGAGCCGTCTTGAGGGGCCGGGGTCGGTGGCTTATCGGGTTGTGGGCGATCTGGTTGGCGCCTCCAGCGCACAAGTGCGCTGGCGCCTGCTGGGCAATCAGGGCGGCACCGACTATGAGTGCATTGCCAGTCTGGATGAAGTCTGGGGCAGTTTTGCCAATGCCGGCAGCGGCACCTTGAGCGGTCGCCTGCAGCCGCTGGACCGCTCCATGGCTTTGCCACTGCTGGACAGCCACTTTGTCGCGGTCAAGCGTCTGTTCCCCGAGGCCCGTGAGCGCTTGCCCTATACCCCGCAAATGCAAGCCTGGGTGATCAGCGCCGAGCACCGTCTGTTTCACCAGCTCTGGCATGCGACCCGGGACAAGTGGCACACCCTGTCCGAAGAAAAGCGCGGCGCCTTGCGTGGGCTGGGCTGGCAACCCGGGCCTCGGGACCAGGAACGCGATGCCCGTGGCCCGCGCAAACATCGCAATGGATCGGGGATCGATTTTTTGTTCATGCACCGGGACATGCTCGCGACTGCCCGCACCCTGCAGGACCTGCCGTCCTGGAGCCATTTCCCCTTGCCCAAACCCAACGTCGAGCAGGACCGTCAGGGTTTCGCCCGCTACTTCGACAACCATGATGGCTACTGCGTACCGCCGACCTGGCAGGCGCCGGGCGATGATGCCTATGGCCAGTGGGTGTCGGCAATCAAGGCCGGTGAAACGTTCTGCAGTAACTTCCAGGTCTGGGAGTCGCAGTACCAGGATCCGCTCTACCTGTCGAAAATGACGCTGGGTACGTTCGGCTCAGAGCTGGAGATGAACCTGCACGACTGGTTGCACATGTGCTGGGCCTCGATACCTCGGGATCCGGTCAACGGTGCGCCGGTACCTTTTGCCCGCGATCCGGCTGATTTTGCTTCGCGCTGGTACGGTGCGGAAAACGACTTCCTTGGCGATCCGTTCTCTTCGCATGTGAGCCCGGTATTCTGGGGCTTTCATGGCTGGATCGACGACCGTATCGAAGACTGGTATCGCGCCCATGAGCGGCACAACCCGGGGCAGGTGCGCAGGCTTGAGGTCAATGGTGTGAAATGGTTTGCCCCGGGGCGCTGGGTCGAGGTCGACGATCCCTGGCTGGGGCCGATGACCCATGGCTGCAGTACCGTGCCCGGAACCTTGCCTGGCAAGTCGGTGGAGATGGATGTGGAAACCATGAAACTGGCGTTGCGTATCACCTTTAGTGAAGACGACAAGATCGCAGACCTGACCCGTCGAGTGCCGCAACGGCCGTGGTATGCGCGGCATCTGTCATTGCGAGGCATTATTTCCTGAGCGTTCGATCGCGGGGCAAGCCCGCTCCCACCGGTTCAGTTCCGGGCCGGTGGGAGCGGGCTTGCCCCGCGATAACGCGTTTACCGAGACACCTGCCACCCCCCACCCAACGCCTTGTACAACGCCACACTGCCTTGCAGTCGCGCCAGACGCAGCTGTGCCTGCTGGTCCTGAGCCTGGTACAAGGTGCGCTGGGTCTCCAGCACGGTCAGCAAGGTTTCGGCACCCGCCCGATAGCGGCTTTCCGACAGGGTAAAGGCCGTACGCGCCTGCTCGACTTCCTGATCCTGCCACTGGCGCTGATTGTCCACACCGCTGATAGCATTGAGGGCTTTCTCGACATCGGCAAAGCCGGCCACGATGCTGCTGCGATAGTTCTGCAACAGCTCTTCCTGCTGGGCCCGGGCCTTGTCCCGCTCGGCCCGCAAACGCCCATTGTTGAAGATCGGTGCGGCCAGGCCGGCACTCAAGGTGTAGTAGGGGCTGCGCAGAATCTGGGCGAAGGTGTCGGCGCCTGAGCCCAGGTCAGCGCCCAGGGTAAGGCTTGGCAGCATCGCCGCACGCGCGACCTGGACATTGGCCTGGGCGGCGGCCAGGCGTGCTTCGGCGGCGGCAATATCGGGGCGACGGCTGAGCAGCTCGCTGGGTACGCCACTGCCAATCTCCGGCCAGTGCACCCCGTCGAGGGACTCCTGGATCGGCGCCAGTGTCTGCACCGGTTCGCCCAGCAGAGTCGCCAGGGTGATACGGGCCTCCTGCAGTTGCTGTTCGAACAACGGCACCTGGCGCGCCTGGCCAGCGACCAGACTACGTTGCTGGGCCAGTTCCAGGGCCGTGGCCGAACCCGAGTCGTAGCGGGTCTGCACCAGACGTAGCACGTCCTCGGCGTTGGCCAGGTTGAGCTGGGCAATACGCACCTGCTCGGCCAGCGCCAGGCTTTGCAGGTAGCTGTTGGCAACGCCGCTGAGCAGGGTCAGCTCGACCGTTTGCCGGTCGTAACGACTGGCGTCCAGGTCAAACAGGGCGCTGTCACGGGCGGCGGCCTTGCCGCCCCAGAAGTCGATCTCGTAGCTGGCGCTCAGGCGGGTATTGAACGAGGTGCTGGTACGTTCGCGGCTGCTGGCGTCGAGCTGGTCGAAACCATTGCCGTGCAGCAGGCGCTGGCGGCTGCCATCCAGGCCGAATTTGACCTCCGGTAGCAGCGGGGCACCGGCGATCACCGCCGAGGCCTGGGCCTGGCGGACCCTGGCGGCGGCAGCGGCGAGGTCGAAACTGTTTTGCCGCGCTTGCTCGATCAGTTGATCGAGTACGACGCTGGAAAACTGCTGCCACCAGTCCTGTTGCGGCAGTGGCTGATCGAGTGTGGCGGTATGGCTTTGCCAGGCATCCGGAGTTTGCAGACCACTTTGTGGTGGCGTGAGCGTGTTGCTGCAAGCGGCGATGAACAGGCTGATGGACAACACACTGAGACGGCTGGGCAGGTTCATTGATTATTCGCTGGTAAGGGCTTTGACCGGGTCGAGACGGGCGGCTTTGCGCGCCGGCATGAAGCCGAACACCACCCCGGTGACCACTGCGCAGGCAAAGGCGCCGAGCACGGCCGCCAGGGAAAAGGCCACGGCGATGTTGCCAAGCAGCAGCACGCCGCCAATCAGCAAGGCCAGGGCAATGCCGGTAACGCCGCCGACCATCGACAGCAATACCGCCTCGCTGAGGAACTGGCGCAGGATGTCGCGTTGACGGGCGCCAGTGGCCATGCGGATACCAATTTCGCGGGTGCGCTCGCGTACGGTCATGAGCATGATGTTCATCACGCCGATACCGCCGACCAGCAGAGAGATTGCGGCGATGGAGCCCAGCATCAGTGACAGGGTGTTCTGTGTGCGCGCCTCGGCCTGGATCAGGGCGGCGTCGTTGCTCAACTCGAAATCGCGTTTGCCGTGGTGCAGCTTGAGCATCAATCTGTCGATCGCAGCTTCGGTCTCGGCTACCCGTCGCGAGTCGGCCGCGGCGATGGTCACGTACTCCGGGTCGCGGCTGCCGAACAGACGGATCGCCGCCGCGGAGTAGGGCACCACGATGCGCTCGTCACTGTCCTGATCGCCAGAGCTGGCGCCTTTGCCGGCAAGGATGCCGACTACCTGGAAGGGGACGTTCTCTACCAGGATGTACTGACCGATCGGATCAACCTGGGCGCCGAGCAGCTTTTCCTTGACCTTCTGGCCGATCACCGCGACGGCGGCAGCGGCCTGTTCGTCGGCTTCGGTGAAGAAGCTGCCCTGGACCACCGGCCAGTTGAAGATTTCGCAGAAGTAGGTGTTATTGCCGCCGACATAGAATTGCTGGTTGTTGTTGCCGTAGCGCACCATCAATTTGTCGCCGATCACCGGCATGATCATTTTCACCTGGGGCAGGCTGCCGACGGCAGCGACGTCGTCCAGGGTGATGACGCCCGCGGGGTCGCGCAGGGTTGGCGCGCTCCCGCCAAGGTAAAGGATGTTCGAGCCGAATGCGGCCATTTGCGCCATGACCTGGCGCTTGCTGCCTTCGCCGACGGCCAGCATGACCACCACCGAGGCCACGCCGATAACGATACCGAGCAAGGTCAGGGCGGTGCGAAAACGGTTGATCCACATGATCCGCCAGGCCGCTTGCAGGGCTTCGAGCATCTCGCCTTTCCAGGCGCCGCTGTGGGTGGCGCCCTGGTCCAGGCGCTGGCGCAGGTCTTCAGCCTGCAGGCCGGGGGCGCCTACGGGTATGCTGGACTGTGCGTTGGCCGAGTCGCTGACGATCAGGCCGTCACGAATCTCGATGACGCGCTTGGCCCGGGCAGCGACTTCGCGATCGTGAGTGATCAGGATCACCACATGACCCTGGCTGGCCAGTTCATCGAGCAAGGCCATGACTTCGGCGCCGCTCTGGCTGTCGAGGGCACCGGTGGGTTCGTCGGCCAGGATGATATGGCCGCCGTTCATCAACGCACGGGCAATCGACACCCGCTGCTGCTGGCCACCGGAGAGCTGGTGGGGGCGATTGCCGGTGCGGCTGGCAAGCCCCAGGCGATCGAGCAGGGTGCTGGCGCGGGCATGGCGTTCGGCAGCCGGGGTACCGGCATAAATGGCCGGCATCTCGACGTTTTCCTGGGCCGAGCCTGAGGCGATCAAGTGGTAGCCCTGGAACACGAAACCGAAGGCTTCGCGGCGCAACCAGGCCAGCTCGTCGCTGTCCAGCTCGGCGACATCCTTGCCGGCGAACAGGTAGTCACCGGAGGTCGGACGATCCAGGCAACCGAGAATGTTCATCAAGGTCGACTTGCCGGAGCCGGACGCGCCGACAATGGCGACGAACTCGCCCGGGTGGATCGCCAGGCTGATACCTCGCACCACTTCGACCTTCGGGGTGTCGACCCCGCCGTATGATTTGCGGATGTCACGCAGTTCGATCAGCGGCGTACTCATTCAACCTCCGCTGGCGGCAGGTGCGCCGATCAACAGCTGCTCGCCTTCGTTCAAACCTTCAAGCACTTGCACCCGCAGGCGGTCGCTTAGCCCGGTGCGTACCCGGCGTTGCTCGATCTTGCCGCTGGCATCAAGCACCTGGGCAATGCGCAGGTTTTCGTCGCTGGCATCTTCATCCAGTGCGGCCACCGGTACGGTCAGCACCTTGCTGGCGCGGCCGGCAACGAAAAACACCTGGGTGGTCATTTCCGCCATCAAGGCGTTATCGGGGTTGTCCACGTCCAGCAGCACGGTGTACAGCACCACTTTGCTTGCCGAGCCTGTGCCGCTGGCACTGGCCGGGCTGCCACCACCCTGGCTGGACTGGTCCAGGGGCTTGGGGGGGACCGGCAGGATCTGGCGTACAGTACTGGTCCAGCGGCGCTTGCCGCCCGCCAGGGTTGTGAAATAGGCCGCCATGCCCGGTTTGACATGACCGATGTCGGCTTCCGATACCTGTGCCCAGACGGTCATCGGCGACAGTTTGGCGATGCGCAGGATCAAGGGTGTCTGTTGCTGGGCGTTGAGGGTCTGGCCTTCGCGCGCATCCACGGCGACTACGGTCCCGGACATCGGTGCATAGATACGCGTGTAGCCAAGTTCGGCCTCATCGCTGCGCAGGCTGGCCTGGGCCTGGCGGATCTGCGCGCGGTACATGTCGATGCGGGCCTGGGTAACTTTCAACTGAGCCTGGGCGCTTTGCACATCTTCCTCGCGGGTGGCGCCGCCGGCGGCCAGGTTGCGCTGGCGTTTGTATTGTTGTTCGGCGAGCTGGTACTGGGCGTGCTGTTCAGCCAGCTGGGCCTTGAGGTTGTCGATCGAGAAGCGCCCGGCATCGAGTCTGGCCTGTTGGGTCGAGGGGTCGATTTCGACCAGCAGTTGCCCCGCCTTGACCTGGTCGCCGACCTCCACATGCAGTTTGCGGATCTGCCCTGAGGCCTGGGCACCAACGTCCACGTAGCGCCGCGGTTGCAAGGTGCCCAGCGCGGTGACGCTGCTTTCGATATCGTTGCGCGTCACACTGACGGTGCTGAGCGGGTCGCCACTAGCGGGCAGGGTTTTCCAGGCGAGCAGGGCACTCAGGCTGAGCAGGCCGAGGCCACAAAACAGCAGGCGGCGTTTGTTTGAAGGACGTCTCATGCAGGGTTCCAGCCAAAGGGGTTGAGCCGTGGGTCACGCTGCTAGACAAACACGACAGACACGGGCGGCTCCCAGGTAAACGAGAGACTGGCGGCGGAATTTACCGTGGCTATCGAGGTTCAGCAGGTGATCTGGCGGGGGCCGGCAGCAGACCCGCGCGCTTGATCTTGCTGAGAATAATTATAATTTGTATTATTCCAATCTGCCATCATTCAACTCCGCTCACCCAGAGCCGGGAAAACCCCGCGACGCCGCGGCCAGGTGCTGTGTTGGAAAACTACTATCGCGAACTGGTGAGTTTCCTCTGCGCCCGCCTGGGTAACCGTCAGGCGGCTGAAGACGTCGCCCATGATGCCTACACCCGCGTGCTGGAGCGCACGGCCGATAGCGACATCGAGCATCCGCGGGCTTTCCTCTATCGTACGGCCCTGAACCTGGTGATCGATGGCCATCGCCGGGGCCTGTTGCGCCAGGCCGAGCCACTGGAAGTGCTCGATAGTGACGAACGCTTCTTTTCTCCGGCACCGTCCCAGGAGATGGAGCTGCGGCAGCGCCTGGAGCTGATGCAGCGTGCCCTCGGTGAATTGAGCAAGCCCTGTCGCGACAGTTTTCTGTTACGCAAGCTCGAGGGTCTGTCACATCAGGAAATCGCCGAACGTCTGGGTATTTCCCGCAGCCTGGTGGAAAAACACATCGTCAATGCGATGAAACACTGTCGTGTGCGCATGCGGCTATGGGAGTCCTGATAGGCGCGCGTTAGTGGGGGAGTGTGAAAATTTCGTTGGGGGCGCGCTTGCTTTCTGCGGATTTCCCAACAACTATCAAGAAAGACCCTATATCTGGCGAAGTGCTCGCCTCCAGCCTGTAGTTGAGTTATTGGCGCAGTTATGGTCAAGGAATGCCACTAACGCTCTCCAGCCTTGGTCATAGACGATGCCAAACAAATCACTGCGGATCCTGATCGCCGACGAGCATCCGATGCAGTTGCTGCAGCTGGAGAAAATCCTCAATGGCATGGGCTACTATCGCATTGCTCCGGTTGAATCGTTTGAAGACCTGCAGCGCCTGGTGTTGAGTGCACTACAGCCATTCAACCTGCTGGTGGGCAACATTGACCTGGCCAGCCATGTCGGGGTCGACCTGGAACGCTTTTGCCGGGGCAGCGCCCAGATCCAGCACGCCCTGCTGTACCAGTCCCAGCACCTGAAAGTGCCGGCCATTCCCAGCGGCCAGCGCGAAGCGGTGAATGTCAGTCTGCCCAAGGTCCCCGACGACGAGACCATGCATACCTTCATGGCGATCATCGATTCGCCGAAAGTCATCGGGCAGTTGCCGGGTGTGTTCGATCGGACATCCCCGGCGGGGCATTCACCGCGACGGATGAGTTTTGCGCCGTCGATTTTTTCCCGTCAATCCTGAACCTTGGCATCAGTTGGCGCACCCTTGTGGTGGGTTTTGCTATCCTCTGGCGTTCGCCCAGGCGCGCCGCAGAGCGCGTCGATGCCCATCGATTGACGGATGCCCTTATGACAGCCACCACGCCCGCGCCAGCGCTACGCCTGACGCGCAGTGACCACAAAACCCTGAGCCTGGCGGCATTGGGCGGCGCGCTGGAAATCTACGATTTCATCATCTTCGTGTTCTTCGCCCTGACCCTCAGCCAGTTGTTCTTCCCGCCACAGATGCCCGAGTGGCTGCGTCTGTTGCAGAGCTTCGGGATCTTTGTCACCGGCTACCTGGCCAGACCCCTGGGCGGGATCCTGATGGCGCACTTTGCCGACCACCTGGGACGCAAGAAGGTCTTCAGCCTGAGTATCCTGATGATGGCCTTGCCGTGCCTGTTGATCGGGGTAATGCCGACCTATGCCGAAATCGGTTATTTCGCCCCGCTGATTCTGCTGGCACTGCGGATTCTCCAGGGGGCGGCGGTAGGCGGCGAAGTGCCCAGTGCCTGGGTGTTCGTTGCCGAGCATGCACCGGTCGGACGGCGCGGCTACGCCCTGGGCTTTCTCCAGGCAGGCCTGACTTTCGGCTATCTGCTTGGCGCCTTGACGGCCACGCTGCTGGCGCAACTGTTCACGCCGCAAGAGATCCTCGACTACGCCTGGCGCTTCCCGTTCCTGTTGGGTGGGGTGTTCGGTGTAATTGGTGTATGGCTGCGCCGCTGGTTGAGCGAGACCCCGGTGTTCCTGGCCTTGCGCGAGCGCCGCGAGCAGCCGGTAGCCTTCCCGCTGCGCACGGTGTTGAGTGAGCACCGGCGGGCGCTGCTTCCTGCTGTGCTGCTGACCTGTGTGCTGACCTCGGCGGTGGTGGTGCTGGTGGTCATCACCCCGACGGTGATGCAACAGCGCTTCGGTATGAGTGCCGGGCACACCTTCGCGTTGAGCAGCATGGGCATCGTCTTTCTCAATGTCGGATGCGTATTGGCCGGACTGTTGGTCGACCGGGTTGGCGCCTGGCGCGCGCTGATGTTCTACAGCCTGCTGCTGCCGCTGGGCATCGGTGCCTTGTATGCGAGCCTGGTGAGTGGTTGGCAGTGGCCTGGGCTGGCCTATGCTCTGGCAGGATTGGCCTGTGGCGTGGTCGGTGTGGTGCCGTCGGTGATGGTCGGGCTGTTCCCGGCGCCGATCCGGGTGTCGGGGATTTCCTTTACCTACAACATCGCCTATGCACTGTGGGCCAGTACCACACCGCTGATGTTGATTGCGTTGATGCCCTGGAGCCCGTGGGTATGCGTAGTTTTCAGTCTGGTCATGGGGGTGGTCGGGCTGTTGACGGCGGTGTATTACGGGGCGCGGGAAACGCTTGGGTTTGAGGACAGGGCGGTACGCTGCTAAAGCCAAACGATGTGCAATAAAAAGCCCCCTGGCCGCAAGGCGAGGGGGCTTTTTGTTGGCTGCTGACTTACATGTTCGGGTAAGTCGGACCACCGGCGCCTTCCGGCGTTACCCAGGTGATGTTCTGCGAAGGGTCCTTGATGTCACAGGTCTTGCAGTGCACGCAGTTCTGGGCGTTGATCTGGAAGCGCTTGCTGCCGTCTTCCTGGGTGACCACTTCGTACACGCCGGCGGGGCAGTAGCGCTGGGCTGGCTCGTCGTACAGCGGCAGGTTGGTGCCGATCGGGATGCTCGCATCGGCCAGTTTCAGGTGGCACGGCTGCTCTTCTTCATGGTTGGTGCTGGAGAGGAACACCGAGCTGAGCTTGTCGAAGCTCAGCTTGCCATCCGGTTTTGGATAGTCGATTTTTTTCGAGTCGGCGGCCAGCTTCAGACAGGCGTAGTCCGGCTTGGTGTCGCGCAGGGTGAACGGCAGCTTGCCGCCGAACCAGTTCTGGTCGACGTAGTTGAACGCCGCACCGAAGATCGGGCCGAACTTGTGCATGGCCGGGCCGAAGTTACGGCTGGCGAACAGTTCTTCATGCAGCCAGCTGGCCTTGAATGCTGTGACGTAGCTGTTGAGCTGGTCGCCGCCTTCGCTGCCGGCCAGCAGGGCGTCGGCCACCGCTTCGGCGGCGAGCATGCCGGACTTCATCGCGGTGTGGCTGCCCTTGATCTTGGCGAAGTTCAGGGTGCCCAGATCGCACCCGATCAGCGCGCCACCGTTGAAGACCATCTTCGGCAGCGAGTTCAGGCCGCCCTTGCTGATGGCGCGGGCGCCGTAGCTGATGCGCTTGCCGCCTTCGAGGTACTGGCTGATCACCGGGTGGTGCTTGAGGCGCTGGAATTCGTCGAACGGCGACAGGTAGGCGTTGGAGTAGGACAGATCGACGATCAAACCCACGACCACCTGGTTGTTTTCCAGGTGATAGAGGAACGATCCACCGGTGTTTTCCTTGGCCATGACATCCAGCGGCCAGCCAGCGGTGTGCACAACCAGACCTTGTTCGTGCTTGGCCGGATCGATTTCCCAGATTTCTTTCAGGCCGATGCCGTAGTGCTGGACGTCGGATTCGTTGTCCAGGTTGAAGCGTTTGATCAGTTGCTTGCCGATGTGGCCACGGCAGCCTTCGGCAAACAGGGTGTACTTGCCGCGCAGCTCCATGCCCGGGGTGTACAGGCCTTCTTTCGGATTGCCTTCACGGTCGACACCCAGGTCGCCGGTGATGATCCCGCGGACTACGCCGTTCTCGTCGAACAGGGCTTCCTGGGCGGCGAAGCCCGGGTAGATCTCGACGCCCAGGTTCTCGGCCTGCTGGGCCAGCCAGCGGCACAGGTTGCCCAGGGAGATGATGTAGTTGCCTTCGTTGTGCATGGTCTTGGGCACGAACAGGTCTGGGACCTTGATCGAGCTGCCAGCATCCTTGAGCACGTAGATATCGTCGCGTTTGACTTCGGTGTTGAGCGGGGCGCCGAGCTCTTTCCAGTCCGGGAACAGTTCGTTCAGGGCGCGCGGTTCGAAAACTGCGCCGGAGAGGATGTGGGCACCGACTTCCGAGCCTTTCTCGACCACGCAGACGCTGATTTCGTTACCGGCTTCGGCGGCCTTCTGCTTCAGTCGGCAGGCGGCGGACAGGCCAGCCGGGCCAGCGCCGACAATGACCACGTCGAATTCCATGTATTCGCGTTCCACAGGTTCTCTCCTACTCAAGGCTCATCGGTTTTTCTTTGTTGGCGGGTGTCAGGCGGTCATTTTTCGCTACGTGTAAGCTGTAGCTCGAGTGATGACGGACTACACCGCTTTCTCTTGGCCGCGCATTATATCTACACCACTCACGGGGTCCAATACAAACGTTTGTTTGAATTTGCCGCAGGCCAGTAAAATCAAAGACGCACGGCGTGAATCTGACCGGTTTGCCGTATTGACCGGATTGGGCGTTACGGTCAAGATACGAGCGGTTTTGCGCTCGCCGTAGGCTGACCGCCGGATGCAGGTGCACCCCTAAAAACCAGGCGAAAAGCAGGGCAGCTGGGCCGCGGGCCGCTTTGTAGTGGAGTTTACACACCACGACAGAAAATGACTCACGGGTTTTGCTGCTGCAAGGTCGAATTGGGACTGCTGGGTCAGGGTTAAATTCTATCGGCTGCAATCGTTTTTAGAGGTGCCCTTGTACCCACGCGCAATCGCCGGGTTTGCCCCAGGCGACATTCTTTTCACCGGAGAGTAACGAGGAATCCATGAAGGTTCTTGTAGCTGTCAAACGAGTGGTCGACTATAACGTCAAGGTTCGCGTCAAGGCGGACAACTCCGGCGTCGACCTTGCTAACGTCAAGATGTCCATGAACCCCTTCTGCGAAATCGCCGTAGAAGAAGCCGTACGCCTGAAAGAAAAGGGCGTTGCGAGCGAGATCGTCGTCGTTACCGTCGGCCCGGCCACTGCCCAGGAGCAACTGCGTACTGCCCTGGCACTGGGTGCCGACCGTGCCGTGCTGGTCGAGTCCGCTGAAGAGCTGACCTCGCTGGCCGTGGCCAAACTGCTCAAGGCTGTGGTCGACAAAGAACAGCCGCAGCTGGTGATCCTTGGCAAGCAAGCGATCGACAGTGACAACAACCAGACCGGCCAGATGCTGGCGGCGCTGAGCGGCTTCGCTCAAGGCACTTTCGCCTCCAAGGTTGAAGTGGCTGGCGACAAGGTCAACGTTACCCGTGAAATCGACGGCGGCCTGCAGACCGTTGCGCTGAACCTGCCAGCGATCGTCACCACCGACCTGCGCCTGAACGAGCCGCGCTACGCGTCGCTGCCGAACATCATGAAGGCCAAGAAAAAGCCGCTGGAAACCGTTACTCCAGACGCGCTGGGCGTTTCCACCGCCTCCACCAACAAGACCCTGAAAGTCGAAGCGCCAGCTGCACGCAGCGCGGGTATCAAGGTCAAGTCGGTTGCTGAACTGGTCGAGAAACTGAAGAACGAGGCGAAGGTAATCTAAATGACTATCCTGGTTATCGCTGAACACGAAAACGGTGCCGTTGCCCCGGCCACCCTGAACACTGTTGCTGCTGCCGCCAAAATCGGTGGCGACATCCACGTGCTGGTCTCTGGCCAGAATGTCGGTGGCGTTGCTGAAGCTGCAGCCAAGATCGCTGGCGTTGCCAAGGTGCTGGTTGCCGATAACGCCGCTTACGCGCACCAACTGCCGGAAAACGTCGCGCCGCTGGTAGCCGAGCTGGGCAAGGGCTACAGCCACGTGCTGGCACCTGCTACCTCCAACGGCAAGAACATCCTGCCACGCGTTGCTGCGCTGCTGGACGTTGACCAGATCTCCGAGATCATCTCGGTGGAATCGGCTGACACCTTCAAGCGTCCGATCTATGCCGGTAACGCCATTGCCACCGTGCAATCGAATGCTGCCGTCAAAGTCATCACCGTACGCTCCACCGGCTTTGATGCCGTTGCAGCTGAAGGTGGTTCGGCTGCAGTTGAAGCTGTTGCTGCTGCTCACGACGCTGGCAAATCGGCGTTCGTTGGCGAAGAACTGGCCAAGTCCGATCGTCCAGAACTGACCGCTGCCAAGATCGTCGTCTCGGGCGGGCGTGGCATGCAGAACGGTGATAACTTCAAACACCTGTACGCCCTGGCCGACAAGCTGGGCGCCGCAGTGGGTGCTTCGCGCGCCGCGGTTGACGCCGGTTTCGTACCGAACGACATGCAGGTCGGCCAGACCGGCAAGATCGTTGCGCCACAGCTGTACATTGCCGTCGGTATCTCCGGCGCGATCCAGCACCTGGCTGGTATGAAAGACTCCAAAGTGATCGTTGCGATCAACAAGGACGAAGAAGCGCCAATCTTCCAGGTGGCCGATTACGGCCTGGTCGCTGACCTGTTCGAAGCCATCCCTGAGCTGGAGAAGCTGGTTTAATCCAGCCGCTTCACTTATAAAAGAGCCCGATCCGTTCGGGCTGTGCAGGCCTGCCTTGCACAGCTCGATCGATCGGGCTTTTTCATTCAGGGTACAAAGCGTAGGGAGGGGTTGCATGGGATGGCATGGCCGGATCAACACGGCGCTGGTGTTCGCTACGCTGCTGACGCCGTTGTCGGTGTGGGCCGTGGGTAAATGTGAGCGGCTGGTGGCTACCGGCAGCCCTGACGCTCCGCCTTATTCCTGGCGCGATCCGCAAGACCCCAAACACCTGATCGGCGCCAACGTCGACCTGTTCAGGCAGGTCGCCGGCGAGTTGGGTCTGAAGGTTGAAGTGCTGGATAGCGGAACGCGCAACCAGGCGCTGGAAGAGGTGCGCAGCGGTCGAGTGGATTTGCTGATCGATTCGCCCTTCGCCGTGGCTGAGCTCACTACGGTGGATTATGTACACCCGTCGTTGCTGAGCAACGAATACGTGGTCTGGACCCGCCACGATTCATCACTGGTCTACGACACCTTGTCCGATCTGCGCGAGCATCAGGGCAGTGTTTCGGAAAAAGCGCGCCTTACCCCCGAATTCTCTGCCTACGCCAAGAGTCAGTTGCGGCTTGCTCCAGCGCAGAATCTGACCCAGGCGTTCCAGAAGCTGTTGCTGGGCCAGGTCGACTACGTGCTGGCTGGACGCTATGCCGGTATGGCCATGGCCCAGACCCTGGGCATGAGCAATGCGTTGATCGCCCGCGGCTTGCCTCTGGATCGCCCTGGACTGTATTTGGCGCTTTCGCATAATTCGGCATGCAATGACGCCTGGTTGCGCGGACAACTGGCAAAAAAGCTGACAGAATTGCCGGCCTCCGGCGTGTCCCAGGCGGTACTGCAACGCAATGTCGAGCGCTGGAAGGCGCAGATGCAGGTACCGCTGGATGCCCCTAAACAGTAGGAAGATTGTGTGAGAACTCATTCACTATTCGCCGCCCTGGCGCTGCTGGCCCTGGCTGGATGCGCCAATGATCCGGCCCCCAATGAACAGCTGCGCCTGTCCGAGCAGGCGCTGGCGCAGGCCAAGGCCGTCGGTGCGACCGATGAAGTGGCAGAGCTGAAGCTGGCGGAAGACAAAATGGCCCGGGCCCAGGTCAATATGAACCATGAGGCCTATCGCGATGCACGCATGCGCGCCGAACAGGCCGAGCTCGACGCGCGCCTGGCCGAGGCGCGGGTGTTGACCAGCAAAAGCAAAGAGCAGCTCGACCTGCTGCAATCGCGGGTCAATCGCCTGCGTAAACAGTTGGGAGAACAGCCGTGAGTTCGATCAAACCTATGGCAGCCTTGCTGCTGCTCGGGCTCGTCGGTCTGCAGGGTTGCGCCAGTCAGCGCAGCGAGACGGCACTGGATGAAGCGACGGCCAAATTCCAGACGGTCAAGGACGATTCCGATGTGTTGCGCAGTGCGCCGCGCGATGTCATTCGAGCAGGTGAGTCGCTGGCGCGGGCCGACCGGCTGTCCAGCTACTTCGGAACCGGTGCCGATGTGCGCCACTACGCCTACCTGAGCCAGCGCTACAGTGATATTGCCCGTGAGCACAGCAATCTGGTGCTCAACCAGGAGCGTCTGGCCAAGCTTGAGCTCGAGCGTCAACGCCTGCAGCTGGCGCTGCGTGAGGCCAAGCTTGCCAGTGTGCAGCAGCAGGGCAAGTGGCTGGAGGCGCAGATTGTCAGTCTGGCCACCACCCAGAGCGATCGCGGCCTGGTCATGACGTTGGGTGATGTGCTGTTCGACACCGGTCGCGCCGAGTTGAAGAATTCGGCCAATCGAACCGTGCTCAAGCTGGTGCAGTTCCTGCAGCTCAACCCCAAGCGTGTCGTGCGTATCGAGGGTTACACCGACAGCACGGGTGCTGCGGAGGACAACCTCAAGTTGTCCCGCGACCGGGCGCAGGCGGTGGCCGATATGCTGGTCGACCTGGGGGTCGACGAAAAGCGCATTCAGGTCGAAGGCTATGGCGACCAGTACCCGGTCGAAGCCAATGCTTCGGAGCGGGGCAGGGCGCAGAACCGTCGCGTCGAGATCGTCTTTTCCGACGAAAAGGGCAAGCTTGGCGCCGCGCGCTAAGGTCCTCTGAAAAACCCGGTGAGTACCGCTCACCGGGTTTTTTTATGGGCGTCGGAAAGTGCCGGCAGGGGGCTGTCACACAACTGTATTGTCGACTATTCTGCAATCTGTCCCAGTACACTTTGCAACTGTTCCGGTATTCTGACTCAATCTTCGAGTCGTACAAAAATAACTACATTGCCTGCGTGTCGAGAACCGATCATGACCAACCTGCTGCTCTATCAGCGTATCGCCCAGCAACTGGCCGAAGATATCCGCCGTGGTGTCTATCAACCGGGTGAGCGGGTGCCGTCGGTGCGCAAGATGAGCTCGCAGCTCAACGTCAGTCATGCCACGGTGTTGCAGGCCTATGCCAACCTGGAAGACCAGGGGTTGATCCGGGCTCGTCCGCAGTCTGGCTATTATGTGCACCAGACCCCGGCATTGACTGCGCAGACCCCGGATATCGCCCGGGTCGAGCGCCCCGGTCTGGTCACCCGCAGCAGCATCATCCAGCAAGTGCTGACCGAGGCCCGGCGCGACGGCGTGTTCCCGTTCGGCGCGGCGGTGCCCCATGTCGACTACCTGCCGGTGCGGGCGCTGCATCAACAGTTGGCCAAGGTCACCCGTTTCCATAGCCCGCGGGCGTTCAGCTATATGTTCAGCCCGGGCTTTGAACCGTTGCGCCGGCAGATCGCCATCCGCATGCGTGATGCCGGCGTGGTGGTTGACCCCAGCGAGGTGGTGGTCACCCATGGCTGTGTCGATGCGTTGCAGATGTCGCTGCGGGTGTTGACCAAACCGGGTGATCTGATCGCTGCCGAGTCACCGACATATTATGGTTTGCTGCAACTGGCCGATCTGTTGGGGCTGAAGGTCATCGAGATTCCCAGTGATCCGTCTACCGGTATCAGTCTGGAAGCGCTGCAGCTTGCGGCCAACCAGTGGTCGATCAAGGCGTTGGTATTGACCGCGCGGCTGAGCAATCCGCTCGGTGGCACTATTCCGGAAGATCGGCAGAAGCAATTGCTGCGTCTGGCTTCGGACTTCGATATCCAGATTGTCGAAGACGATATTTATGGCGAACTGATGTTCGAGCAGGGCAAGACCAAAGCGCTCAAGGCGTTTGATCGCCTGGGGCGTGTGATCTACTGCTCGAGCTTTTCCAAGACCTTGTCGCCCGGGGTGCGTATCGGCTGGATGATTGCCGGTAAATACCAGGCGGAAATCCAGCGCTTGCAGACCTTCACCACGCACTCGGCCTGCAGTGTGACGCAGATGGGGGTGGCCTCATATCTTGAGAACGGCGGCTACGACCGGCACTTGCGGTACATCCGCCAGGAGTACCGGAAGAACCTCAGCGCTTATCAACTGGCGGTGCAGCAGCATTTTCCTGAAGGCACGCAGATGACCCGGCCGACCGGCGGTTTCATTCTCTGGGTGAGCCTGCCTGGGCGGGTCAATACCCAGGAGTTGCACGTGCGGGCGCTGCAGCAGGGAATCAGTATCGCGCCGGGACTGATCTTCAGTAATACCGAGCAGTTCAACCACTGTATCCGCCTGAACTGCGGGATTCCCTGGAACCGCGAAGCGGAGCGCGCCTTGATGACCCTGGGGCTGTTGGCCAGTCAGCTGTGCCAGGAGTCGGGGGCGGCAAACTTTTTCTAGCTGTTATGCCATAAACTTGCCAGCCCTCTCGGGAACGAGGAGCATATAGCTCTTTGCGGATGATTTTCGGTGTCTATGAAAGCCTTGTCTCGGGTTGGCCTGTTCCTGTCATTGCTGGGTCTTCTGGCAGGTACCGGGAATGCTGTGGCCCAGACGCCAGTTGCCGCGACACCAGGCAAGCCGGCCAGCACTTCGACAAAAGCCAAGCCGAACGTCCAGCAAAAGCAGGCCAAGCCGGTGCCGGTGAGTAAAAAGCCGGCGGCCAAACCGGTCCGGCATAAAGCGGCAAAATCAGCCAAGGCTGCCCCGGCACCCTTGCCGAGAGCCAAAGTGGATCTGCGTTTGCCGGCCGAAATGGTCAAGGACCTCAAGCCGGCGACCCAGGATCCGGTGTCTACGCCCAAGCCTCTGCTGCCTTACCTGTTTGGCGAGAAGCCTCCTGCCGACAGCCCGTTTCAGCTCAACGGTCGCCTGCTGAGCAACGAAATGCAGCTGCAGCTGCGTAATGATGCGCGCCAGCAGGATATCGAAGGCGCGGCGATCGAGTTCGAGTTCAAGCAGTAGTTGTTGCACTGACCGGTCAGTCATGGCGGGTCAGGTGAGTTTTCATGTTTCCAGCAATTTCAAACGACCGTTTAAGCGGTTACTATTCCGATTCATTGATCATTTGCTGTACCGAGGATTCTGTTGTCATGAACTGCCGTGAAGGATGTGGCGCTTGCTGCATCGCGCCCTCCATCAGCTCACCGATTCCCGGTATGCCCAAGGGCAAGCCGGCGGGTGAGCGCTGCTTGCATCTGTCGCTCGCTAATCTGTGCGGGTTGTTCGGCAAGCCCGAACGCCCCGCGGTGTGTGGCGGCTTCAGGGCTGATGTGGAAGTGTGCGGCAGCGATCGCGATGAGGCGATCAGGATCCTCGGATGGCTGGAGCAAATGACGGCGGCTTGAAACGTGGATCTTCGACAATAAGGAACAACAGAATGGGATCGTTTAAGCAAGTGGCACTGATCATGGGTCTTAGCGCAGCGCTGCTGCCGCTGGCCCAGGCCGAGGACTGGAAGCAGGCCAAGAACGAAGACGGGATCAAGGTCGATCTGACTGAGGTTGCCGGTTCCGACTACAAGGCCTATCGCGGCGTAACGCTGATCAAGGCGCCGCTGGCAAAAGTCAGGGCCCTGCAGGAAGACGTCGTGGGTGCTTGCGCCTGGATTCATGAGTGCAAGTCGCAAAAGCTGCTCAAGACCGAGGGCAATCAGAGCTGGACCTACACCCAGTTCAATACGCCATGGCCGGTCACCCCGCGCGACTCCATTCTGCACGTCACCACCACTGAGGAAGCGGATGGCAGCTTGACCCGCAAGCTTGAAGGTGTGCCGAAGTATCTACCTGAAGAAAAAGGCTTTGTGCGCGTGGCCAAGGTTCAGGGTTTCTGGAAGCTGCAGCCCAAGGACGGTGGTACCGAGGTGACTTACCAGGTGCACACCGAGCCAGGTGGCAGCGTGCCGTCGATGGTGGCGAACAAGTTTGTCGTGGATGCGCCGTTCAACACCTTGAAAGCATTGAAGGCGAAGGCTGAGAAGCCTTGATTCGATCAGTACAGATCGCCAGCATTACGAAGTCCGCGCAACTGTAGGGTCGCTTTGCGGCCCATCTCCGGTAAGGCCGACTCCTACAAGGATTGCGCCAATAAAAAAGGCTGCCCGAGGGCAGCCTTTTTTCGTGTTCAGCGCAGGGCTTACTTGCGGTCTTCCAGCTTGGTGATGTCGCGCGACTCGTAGCCGGTGTACAGCTGGCGTGGACGGCCAATCTTGTACGGGCTGGAGAGCATTTCTTTCCAGTGCGAGATCCAGCCGACGGTACGCGCCAGGGCGAAGATCACGGTGAACATGCTGGTCGGAATGCCGATCGCCTTGAGGATGATCCCCGAGTAGAAGTCGACGTTCGGGTACAGCGAGCGCTCGATGAAGTACGGATCGGTCAGGGCGATCTCTTCCAGACGCATGGCCAGTTCCAGCTGCGGATCGTTCTTGATGCCCAGCTCGCGCAGGACTTCGTCGCAGGTCTGCTTCATCACGGTGGCGCGTGGGTCACGGTTCTTGTAGACGCGGTGACCGAAGCCCATCAACTTGAACGGATCGTTCTTGTCTTTGGCCTTGGCGATGAATTTGTCGATGTTCGAGACATCGCCGATTTCATCGAGCATGGTCAGTACAGCTTCGTTGGCGCCGCCGTGAGCCGGGCCCCAGAGTGCAGCGATACCGGCAGCGATACAGGCGAACGGGTTGGCGCCCGACGAACCGGCCAGGCGGACGGTGGAAGTCGATGCGTTCTGTTCGTGGTCGGCGTGGAGGATGAAGATCCGGTCCATTGCCTTGGCCAGTACCGGGCTGATCGGTTTGATCTCGCACGGGGTGTTGAACATCATGTGCAGGAAGTTTTCCGCGTACGACAGGTCGTTGCGCGGGTACATCATGGGTTGACCCATGGAGTACTTGTACACCATCGCCGCCAGGGTCGGCATCTTGGCGACCAGGCGAACCGCGGAGATTTCGCGGTGCTGCGGGTTATTGATGTCCAGCGAGTCGTGGTAGAACGCCGACAGGGCGCCGACCACACCGCACATGACGGCCATCGGGTGGGCGTCGCGGCGGAAGCCGTTGAAGAAGGACTTCAACTGCTCGTGCACCATGGTGTGATTCTTCACGGTGCTGACGAACTGGGCCTTCTGCTCGGCATTCGGCAGTTCGCCGTTGAGCAGCAGGTAGCAGGTCTCGAGGTAATCGGATTTTTCAGCGAGCTGTTCGATCGGATAGCCGCGATGCAGCAGGATACCCTTGTCGCCGTCGATATAAGTGATCTTCGACTCGCAGGATGCGGTCGCCATGAAACCAGGGTCGAAAGTGAAGTGACCCGTGGCCCCCAACCCTCTAACGTCGATAACATCGGGACCAACGGTGCCGGTTAAAATGGGCAGCTCGACGGGGGCTGCGCCCTCGATGACCAACTGCGCTTTTTTGTCAGCCATGTGGCCTCCTATTAATGCTTGAAATCATCAGACAGACCCCCCACGCAGGGCCCGCACCACTATAGTGAGATAAATTCGAATGTCAATTTGCCTAAAGCACGGTTGTAAAGGGCTTTGGGCACGGTTTTTCCTCGAAATTGCCGCCCGTTTACGCCTTTTATCCGCTAAAGGCAATGCGCTATTTGGGCTAGGGCCTTGCGTTGTCATTAGTAGCCTAACTGTCTATAATCGGCCCCCGACCGCCAGGGGCTTGCAAGCCCGTGTTGCTGGGGTCGTCACTCCCTGGGTGGTGGGTACCTGACCAGTACACTTACCAACAACTTTGCCCTGCTTGCTAGGGGCTCTTCAGTGTGAAAAAAGCCGTGAAAAGCCAACGACCTGTAAACCTAGACCTAAGGACCATCAAACTCCCCATTACCGGCGTTACGTCATTTCTTCACCGTGTATCCGGCATCATCCTCTTCCTGGGCCTTGGCATCATGCTTTATGCATTGGGCAAATCCCTGGGTTCGGAGGAAGGTTTCGCCGAGGTGAAGGCATGCTTGACCAGTCCGCTGGCCAAGTTCGTGGCATGGGGCCTCCTGTCCGCCTTGCTGTATCACTTGGTAGCCGGTGTGCGCCACTTGATCATGGACATGGGCATCGGTGAAACGCTGGAAGGCGGCCGACTGGGCTCGAAAATTATCATCGCCGTTTCCGTGGTGGTGATTGTGCTGGCAGGAGTTTGGATATGGTAACCAACGTCACGAACCTCTCGCGTTCGGGCCTCTATGACTGGATGGCGCAGCGCGTTTCTGCGGTCGTTCTCGCGGCTTATTTCATTTTCCTGATCGGATACCTGGTCGCGCACCCGGGCATCGAGTTTGCCCAGTGGCACGCTCTGTTCTCCAATAACGCGATGCGTATTTTCAGTCTGCTGGCACTGGTTGCCCTGGGCGCTCACGCCTGGGTCGGCATGTGGACCATTGCTACCGACTACCTGACGCCGATGGCGCTGGGCAAGTCGGCGACTGCCGTACGTTTCCTGTTCCAGGCGGTATGTGGTGTCGCGATGTTCGCGTACTTCGTCTGGGGTGTGCAGATTCTCTGGGGTATCTGATTCATGGCTAACATTCCTACGATTACATTCGACGCCATCATTATTGGTGGTGGTGGCGCCGGCATGCGCGCTGCGCTGCAGCTGGCTCAGGGTGGTCACAAGACTGCCGTGATCACCAAGGTCTTCCCGACCCGTTCGCACACCGTATCGGCCCAGGGTGGCATCACCTGCGCCATCGCTTCGGCCGACCCGAACGATGACTGGCGCTGGCACATGTACGATACCGTCAAAGGCTCCGACTACATCGGTGACCAGGACGCTATCGAATACATGTGTCAGGAAGGCCCGGCTGCGGTCTTCGAGCTGGATCACATGGGTCTGCCGTTCTCGCGTACCGAAACCGGCCGTATCTATCAGCGTCCGTTCGGTGGCCAGTCCAAGGACTACGGTAAAGGTGGCCAGGCCGCCCGTACCTGCGCAGCTTCCGACCGTACCGGTCACGCGCTGCTGCACACCCTGTACCAGGGCAACCTGAAAGCAGGCACCACCTTCCTGAACGAGTACTACGCCGTTGACCTGGTGAAAAACCAGGAAGGCGCGTTCGTCGGTGTGATCGCAATCTGCATCGAAACCGGCGAAACCCTGTACATCAAAGCCAAGGCCACCGTATTGGCCACTGGCGGTGCAGGCCGTATCTACTCCTCCACCACCAACGCCCTGATCAACACCGGTGACGGTATCGGCATGGCGCTGCGTGCAGGCGTTCCGGTCCAGGACATCGAGATGTGGCAGTTCCACCCGACCGGCATCGCCGGCGCCGGTGTACTGGTTACCGAAGGTTGCCGTGGTGAAGGTGGTTACCTGATCAACAAGCACGGCGAGCGTTTCATGGAACGTTACGCGCCTAACGCCAAAGACCTTGCCGGTCGTGACGTTGTGGCCCGTTCCATGGTTAAAGAGATCATCGCCGGTAACGGCTGTGGTCCTAACGGCGACCACGTGATGCTCAAGCTCGACCACCTGGGTGAAGAAGTTCTGCACAGCCGCCTGCCAGGTATCTGTGAGCTGTCCAAGACCTTCGCTCACGTTGATCCGGTTGTTGCTCCGGTTCCTGTTGTTCCAACCTGCCACTACATGATGGGCGGCGTTGCCACCAACATTCATGGTCAGGCAATGACTCAGGACGCCGATGGCGTTGACCAGATCATCCCGGGTCTGTTCGCGGTAGGTGAAGTGGCGTGCGTATCGGTTCACGGTGCCAACCGTCTGGGCGGCAACTCGCTGCTCGACCTGGTTGTCTTCGGCCGTGCTGCTGGCCTGCACCTGGAAAAAGCGCTGTCCGACGGTATCGAATACCTCGACGCCAGCGACACCGATATCGATGTTGCCCTGAGCCGTCTGAACAAGCTCAACGAGCGCAACAGCGGTGAAGACGTGGCTACCCTGCGTCGCGAGCTGCAAAGCTGCATGCAGAACTACTTCGGTGTATTCCGTACTGGCGAATACATGCAGAAGGGTATCGAGCAACTGGCGCAACTGCGTGAGCGTATCGCCAACGTCAAGATCAACGACAAGTCCCAGGCCTTCAACACCGCGCGTATCGAAGCGCTGGAGCTGCAGAACCTGCTGGAAGTCGCTGAAGCCACTGCAATCGCTGCAGAAGTACGTAAAGAGTCCCGCGGCGCCCACGCCCGTGAAGACTTCGAAGATCGTGACGACGAAAACTGGCTGTGCCACACCCTGTACTTCCCGGGCGAAAAGCGCGTTGCCAAGCGCGCCGTCAACTTCGCGCCGAAAACCGTACCGGCGTTCGAGCCAAAAGTCCGGACTTACTAAGGGGTGGTCGCTATGTTGCAAGTCGAAGTCTATCGTTACAACCCCGATACCGACTCTGCGCCGAAGATGCAGACGTTCCAGGTCGATACCGGTGGCAAAGACCTGATGGTGCTGGATGTGTTGGCACTGATCAAAGAACAGGATGAAGGTTTCTCGTATCGTCGTTCTTGCCGCGAAGGTGTTTGCGGCTCCGACGGCATGAACATCAACGGCAAGAACGGCCTGGCTTGCATCACGCCGCTGTCGGCAGTGGTCAAGCGTAACAAGCTGATCATCCGTCCGCTGCCTGGATTGCCGGTCATTCGTGACCTGGTCGTTGATATGAGCATCTTCTACAAGCAGTACGAGAAGGTGAAGCCATTCCTGCAGAACGACACGCCGGCTCCGGCCATCGAGCGTCTGCAGTCGCCGGAAGAGCGTGAGAAGCTGGACGGTCTGTACGAGTGCATCCTGTGCGCTTGCTGCTCGACCTCCTGCCCATCGTTCTGGTGGAACCCTGACAAGTTCCTCGGTCCAGCTGCACTGCTGCAGGCCTATCGTTTCCTGGCCGACAGCCGTGACACCAAGACCCAGGAGCGTCTGGCTTCGCTGGACGACCCGTTCAGCGTATTCCGCTGCCGCGGGATCATGAACTGCGTAAACGTTTGCCCTAAAGGTCTGAACCCGACCAAGGCAATCGGCCACGTACGTAACATGTTGCTGCAGAGCGGTGTTTGATTTTTAAAGTGTTGTACCCGTAGCACGCCGAGGTGCGGGCCCTTGCCCGCACCAAGGTGAAACCCGAGCGAGGGCTCAAAAAGCCCGAGCTTTTACCTATGAAGATATGAGACCAGCAGGGGCTTCCGGGCTGGTACCCGGAAAATCTGTGGGATCCTTGGTGGCTTGGTTCGGTCGCTGCATTGGGACTTTTCCAGGCTTGCTATGGCTCTCGCCGATCCGTCCCCTAACCGAGGGTGACCAAGCATGCAAGAAAGCGTGATGCAGCGCATGTGGGAAAGCGCCCACCTTTCAGGTGGTAACGCTGCATATGTGGAAGAGCTCTACGAGCTCTACCTGCACGACCCTAACGCTGTGCCAGAAGAGTGGCGCACTTACTTCCAGAAGTTGCCCGCCGAAGGCAGCACCGCTACCGATGTATCGCACTCTACAATCCGCGACCATTTCGTACTGCTGGCAAAGAACCAGCGCCGCGCCCAACCGGTTTCCGCCGGGAGCGTGAGCAGTGAACACGAGAAGAAGCAGGTTGAAGTTCTGCGACTGATCCAGGCCTACCGTATGCGCGGCCACCAAGCCGCCAAGCTCGACCCCCTGGGGTTGTGGCAGCGCCCTGCGCCAGTAGACCTGTCGATCAATCACTACGGCTTGACCAATGCCGATCTTGATACGACCTTCCGTGCCGGCGACCTGTTCATCGGCAAAGAGGAAGCGAGCCTACGCGAAATTTTCGACGCTTTGCAGCAGACATATTGCCGCACCATTGGCGCCGAATTTACCCACATCGTCGATTCTGAGCAGCGCAGCTGGTTCCAGCAGCGTCTGGAGAGCGTTCGTGGCCGCCCGGCTTTCTCTGCGGATGTCCAGAGCCACCTGCTCGAGCGCGTAACCGCAGCAGAAGGTCTGGAAAAGTACCTGGGTACCAAATACCCGGGCACCAAGCGTTTCGGCCTGGAAGGCGGCGAAAGCCTGATTCCGATGCTGGACGAGCTGATCCAGCGCTCCGGTTCCTACGGTACCAAGGAAGTTGTCATCGGCATGGCCCACCGTGGCCGTCTGAACGTACTGGTCAACACCTTTGGCAAGAACCCGCGCGAGCTGTTCGACGAGTTCGAAGGCAAGAAGAAGGTCGAGCTGGGTTCCGGTGACGTTAAATACCACCAGGGCTTCTCGTCCAACGTGATGACCGCCGGCGGTGAAGTTCACCTGGCCATGGCGTTCAACCCTTCGCACCTGGAGATCGTCTCGCCAGTGGTTGAAGGTTCGGTACGTGCCCGTCAGGACCGTCGCAACGACACCGTTGGCGACAAGGTACTGCCGATTTCCATCCACGGTGACGCTGCATTCGCAGGTCAGGGCGTGGTCATGGAAACCTTCCAGATGTCGCAGACCCGCGGTTTCAAGACCGGCGGTACCGTGCACATCGTGATCAACAACCAGGTTGGTTTCACCATCAGCAACCCGCTGGACTCGCGTTCCACCGAGTACGCTACAGACGTCGCCAAAATGATTCAGGCGCCGATCCTGCACGTCAACGGTGATGACCCAGAGGCGGTGCTGTTCGTGACCCAGCTGGCCGTTGACTACCGCATGCAGTTCAAGCGTGACGTGGTCATCGACCTGGTCTGCTACCGTCGTCGCGGCCACAACGAGGCCGACGAGCCGAACGGCACCCAGCCGCTGATGTACCAGCAGATCGCCAAGCAGCGCACCACCCGCGAGCTGTACGCTGACGCCCTGACCAAGTCGGGCAGCCTTGATGCTGCACGCGTCCAGGCCAAGGTCGACGAGTACCGCAACGCGCTGGACAACGGCCTGCATGTTGTAAAAAGCCTGGTCAAAGAGCCGAACAAAGAGCTGTTCGTCGACTGGCGTCCGTATCTGGGCCACGCCTGGACCGCGCGTCACGACACCCGCTTCGATCTGAAGACCCTGCAGGAGCTGTCGGCCAAGTTGCTGGAGCTGCCGGAAGGCTTCGTGGTTCAGCGTCAGGTTTCGAAGATCTACGAAGATCGCCAGAAGATGCAGGCCGGTGGCTTGCCGATCAACTGGGGCTACGCCGAAACCATGGCTTACGCCACCCTGGCATTCGAAGGTCACCCGATTCGCATGACGGGTCAGGATATCGGTCGCGGCACCTTCTCTCACCGCCATGCGGTGTTGCACAACCAGAAGGACGCCAGCACCTACATTCCGCTGCAGAACCTCTACAAAGGCCAGCCACGTTTCGACCTGTTCGATTCGTTCCTGTCCGAAGAAGCGGTCCTGGCCTTCGAATACGGCTACTCCACCACCACGCCAAACGCGCTGGTGATCTGGGAAGCCCAGTTCGGCGACTTCGCCAACGGTGCCCAGGTAGTTGTCGACCAGTTCATCACCAGCGGCGAGCACAAGTGGGGCCGTCTGTGCGGTCTGACCATGCTGCTGCCACACGGTTATGAAGGGCAGGGGCCTGAGCACTCTTCGGCACGTCTGGAGCGTTACCTGCAGCTGTGCGCCGAGCACAACGTCCAGGTTTGCGTACCGACCACGCCGGCTCAGATCTACCACCTGCTGCGTCGCCAGGTCATCCGTCCGCTGCGCAAGCCGCTGATCGTGTTGACGCCAAAGTCGCTGCTGCGCCACAAGCTGGCCATCTCGACCCTGGAAGATCTGGCCGAAGGCTCGTTCCAGACTGTGATCCCGGAAATCGATACCCTCGATCCGAAAAAGGTCACCCGCCTGGTCCTGTGCTCGGGCAAGGTCTACTACGATCTGCTGGAAAAACGCCGTGCCGAAGGCCGCGAAGACATCGCCATCGTGCGTATCGAGCAGCTGTATCCATTCCCTGAGGACGATCTGGTCGAGATCCTCGCGCCGTACACCAATCTCAAGGATGTGGTGTGGTGCCAGGAAGAGCCGATGAACCAGGGCGCCTGGTACAGCAGCCAGCACCACATGCGTCGTATCCTGACCCGCCACAATAAAGAGCTGGTCCTGGAATACGCCGGTCGTGATGCTTCGGCAGCACCTGCTTGTGGTTACGCATCGATGCACGCCGAGCAGCAGGAAAAACTGCTGCAAGATGCCTTCACTGTTTAATGCCATCGCGCACTAGAAACCGAATTTAAGGAACCACTGATAATGGCTATCGAGATCAAAGCCCCTACTTTCCCGGAATCGGTTGCCGATGGCACCGTTGCCACCTGGCACAAGCAACCGGGCGAAGCGGTCAAGCGTGACGAACTGATCGTCGACATCGAGACTGACAAGGTTGTCCTGGAAGTACTGGCTACCGCTGACGGCGTACTGGGCGCTATCGTCAAGGGCGAGGGCGAAACCGTCCTCTCCGACGAAGTCCTGGGCTCGATCGAAGAAGGTGGCGTTGCTGCCGCTGCACCTGCCGCTGCCGCCGCTCCGGCTGCCGCTGCTGCACCAGCCGCGGCTGCCGGCGACGAAGACGCCATCGGCGCTCCGGCTGCTCGCAAGCTGGCCGAAGAGAACGGCATCGCGCTGAACAGCATCAAGGGCACCGGCAAAGACGGTCGCATCACCAAGGAAGACGTTGTAGCTGCCATCGAAGCGAAGAAATCCGCTCCGGCTGCCGCTCCAGCTGCCAAGCCTGCCGCTGCCGCCGCCGCACCGATCGTTGCTACTGGCGATCGCACCGAGAAGCGTGTACCGATGACTCGCGTACGTGCCACCGTTGCCAAGCGTCTGGTCGAAGCACAGTCGAACATGGCCATGCTGACCACCTTCAACGAAGTCGACATGACCGAAGTCATGGCCCTGCGTTCGAAGTACAAGGACCTGTTCGAGAAGACCCACAACGGCGTTCGCCTGGGCTTCATGTCGTTCTTCGTCAAGGCCGCCACCGAAGCGCTGAAACGCTTCCCGGCTGTCAACGCCTCGATCGACGGTTCCGACATCGTCTACCACGGCTACGCGGACATCGGCGTTGCCGTTTCCAGCGACCGTGGCCTGGTGGTACCGGTTCTGCGTAACGCCGAGCTGATGAGCCTGGCTGAAATCGAGAACGGCATCGCTACCTTCGGCAAGAAGGCACGTGACGGCAAGCTGTCGATCGACGAAATGACCGGTGGTACCTTCACCATCACCAACGGTGGTACCTTCGGTTCGATGATGTCGACCCCGATCGTCAACCCGCCACAGGCTGCTATCCTGGGCATGCACAACATCATCCAGCGTCCAATGGCCGTCAACGGTCAGGTCGTTATCCGTCCGATGATGTACCTGGCACTGTCCTACGATCACCGCCTGATCGACGGTAAAGAAGCCGTGACCTTCCTGGTGACCATCAAGAACCTGCTGGAAGACCCGGCTCGTCTGCTGCTGGACATCTAAAAAAACAGCTGCAAGCCGCAAGCGCCATGCTTCCTCTGGAAGCCGGTCGTCTTGCTGCTTGCAGCTTGTGGCTTGAAGCTAAAAGGAATCTTTTATGACCCAGAAATTCGACGTGGTAGTGATTGGCGCAGGTCCTGGCGGCTACGTAGCTGCAATCAAGGCCGCGCAACTCGGTCTGAGCACTGCCTGTATCGAGAAGTACACTGACGGCGAAGGCAAACTGGCCCTCGGCGGTACCTGCCTGAACGTGGGTTGCATTCCGTCCAAGGCGCTGCTGGACAGCTCCTGGAAGTACAAGGAAGCCAAAGAGAGCTTCAACGTCCACGGTATCTCCACCGGCGAAGTCAAAATGGACGTCGCCGCGATGGTTGGCCGCAAGGCTGGCATCGTCAAGAACCTGACCGGCGGCGTTGCCACCCTGTTCAAGGCCAACGGCGTTACTTCGATCCAGGGCCACGGCAAACTGCTGGCTGGCAAGAAAGTCGAAGTCACCAAGGCTGACGGCACCACCGAAATCATCGAAGCCGAAAACGTGATCCTGGCTTCCGGTTCGCGTCCGATCGACATTCCACCGGCTCCGGTCGACCAGAACGTCATCGTCGACTCCACTGGCGCCCTGGAATTCCAAGCTGTACCTAAGCGCCTGGGCGTTATCGGTGCTGGTGTTATCGGTCTGGAACTGGGTTCGGTCTGGGCTCGCCTGGGCGCAGAAGTTACCGTTCTGGAAGCCCTCGACACCTTCCTGATGGCTGCTGACACCGCCGTCTCCAAGGAAGCCCTGAAGACCCTGACCAAACAAGGTCTGGACATCAAGCTGGGCGCTCGCGTGACCGGCTCCAAGGTCAACGGCGCTGAAGTCGAAGTAACCTATACCGATGCCAACGGCGAACAGAAAATCACCTTCGACAAGCTGATCGTTGCGGTCGGCCGTCGTCCAGTGACCACTGATCTGCTGGCTGCCGACAGCGGCGTGACCATCGACGAGCGTGGTTTCATCTTCGTCGACGATCATTGCGCGACCAGCGTACCGGGCGTATACGCCATCGGTGACGTGGTTCGTGGCATGATGCTGGCGCACAAAGCCTCGGAAGAGGGCATCATGGTTGTCGAGCGCATCAAGGGCCACAAAGCCCAGATGAACTACGACCTGATCCCGTCGGTTATCTACACTCACCCGGAAATCGCGTGGGTCGGTAAAACCGAACAAACCTTGAAGGCTGAAGGCGTTGAGGTTAACGTGGGCACCTTCCCGTTCGCGGCCAGCGGCCGTGCGATGGCTGCCAACGACACCGGTGGTTTCGTCAAGGTCATCGCCGATGCCAAGACCGACCGCGTTCTGGGTGTACACGTGATTGGCCCATCGGCTGCAGAACTTGTGCAGCAGGGTGCAATCGCAATGGAATTCGGCACCAGCGCCGAAGACCTGGGCATGATGGTTTTCTCCCATCCGACCCTGTCCGAAGCGCTGCATGAAGCCGCGCTGGCTGTGAATGGCGGTGCCATTCACGTAGCCAACCGTAAGAAGCGTTAAACAATAAGAAACCACGGCGGGTGGCCCGTCGTGAGTCTTGCGTGCATGACTCACCGCGGAAAGTCCGCCGGACTCGAACTCCCGGAGCATACCGGGGGCAAGTGGTCACAGGTGGCGCGGCACTCTTAAAGAGGCAGCGCCGAAGCGCAGTACCTAACGAAGACGGTAAAAAGCATGAATCTTCACGAGTATCAGGGTAAGCAGCTGTTCGCTGAATACGGCCTGCCAGTTTCCAAGGGTTTCGCAGTCGACACCCCTGAAGCTGCCGCAGAAGCCTGCGAAAAGATCGGTGGCACCGAGTGGGTTGTCAAAGCCCAGGTTCACGCCGGTGGTCGCGGTAAAGCGGGCGGCGTCAAGCTGGTTCGCAGCAAAGAAGACGCCAAGGCGTTCGCTGCGCAGTGGTTGGGCAAGCGTCTGGTGACTTACCAGACTGATGCCAACGGTCAGCCAGTGACCAAGATCCTGGTCGAATCCTGCACTGACATCGCCAAAGAGCTGTACCTGGGCGCTGTAGTCGACCGTTCGAGCCGTCGTATCGTGTTCATGGCCTCCACCGAAGGTGGCGTGGACATCGAGAAAGTCGCTCACGACACTCCTGAGAAGATCATCAAGGCTACTATCGATCCTCTGGTTGGCGCTCAGCCATTCCAAGGTCGTGAACTGGCGTTCCAGCTGGGTCTGGAAGGCAAGCAAGTTGCACAGTTCGCCAAGATTTTCGTCGGCCTGGCCAAGCTGTTCAAAGAACACGACCTGGCCCTGCTGGAAGTAAACCCGCTGGTCATCAAGGCCGACGGCGACCTGCACTGCCTCGATGCGAAAATCAACATCGACGCTAACGCCATGTACCGTCAGCCTAAGCTGAAAACCTTCCACGACCCGTCGCAAGACGACCCTCGTGAAGCCCACGCTGCCAGCTTCGAGCTGAACTACGTGGCGCTGGAAGGCAACATCGGCTGCATGGTCAACGGTGCTGGCCTGGCCATGGGCACCATGGACATCGTCAACCTGCACGGCGGCAAGCCAGCCAACTTCCTCGACGTAGGTGGTGGTGCTACCAAAGAGCGCGTTACCGAAGCCTTCAAGATCATTCTGTCCGACAGCAATGTCGCGGCCGTTCTGGTCAACATCTTCGGCGGCATCGTTCGTTGCGACATGATTGCCGAAGGCATCATCGGTGCAGTGAAAGAAGTCGGCGTGAAAGTGCCGGTTGTTGTTCGCCTGGAAGGTAACAACGCTGAACTGGGTGCTAAAGTACTGGCAGAAAGCGGTTTGAACATCATTGCGGCAACCAGCCTGACCGACGCTGCTCAACAAGTTGTCAAAGCTGCGGAGGGCAAGTAATGAGCGTCCTGATCAATAAAGACACCAAAGTCATCTGCCAGGGCTTCACCGGCTCGCAAGGTACTTTCCACTCCGAACAAGCCATCGCCTACGGCACCAAGATGGTTGGCGGCGTGACTCCGGGCAAAGGCGGCACCACTCACCTGGGCCTGCCAGTGTTCAACACCGTTAAGGAAGCCGTTGCGGCTACCGGTGCTGACGCTTCGGTCATCTACGTTCCGGCTCCTTTCTGCAAAGACTCGATTCTGGAAGCGGCTTTCGGCGGCATCAAGCTGATCGTCTGCATCACCGAAGGCATTCCTACCCTGGACATGCTGGATGCCAAGGTCAAGTGCGACGAGCTGGGTGTTACCCTGATCGGCCCTAACTGCCCAGGCGTCATCACTCCGGGCGAGTGCAAGATCGGCATCATGCCAGGTCACATCCACTTGCCAGGCAAGGTCGGTATCGTTTCGCGTTCCGGCACCCTGACCTACGAAGCGGTCAAGCAGACCACTGACGCCGGTTTCGGTCAGTCCACCTGCGTTGGTATCGGTGGTGACCCGATCCCAGGCTCGAACTTCATCGACATCCTGAAGCTGTTCCAGGAAGACCCGAAGACCGAAGCGATCGTCATGATCGGTGAGATCGGCGGTTCGGCTGAAGAAGAAGCGGCTGCCTACATCAAGGCCAACGTGACCAAGCCTGTGGTTTCCTACATCGCTGGTGTTACCGCTCCTGCGGGCAAGCGTATGGGCCACGCCGGCGCAATCATCTCCGGCGGCAAAGGCACTGCAGACGAGAAATTCGCTGCACTGCAAGACGCTGGTGTGAAAACCGTGCGTTCGCTGGCAGACATCGGCAAGGCCCTGGCCGAGCTGACTGGCTGGGAAGTGAAGAAGTAAGCTGCGGCTGAACCTTCGCTTTAAGCTACAAAGGCCACCTTCGGGTGGCCTTTGTCGTTTCCGGAGCAGCATTTCCAGATTTGATCAAGCACGCCGCGGGGCGATCATCCACTCAGCAGTCAGCTCAGTGAATATCGAGGCGGGTCATGCAGGAATTACTTCGTTATGGGGTCGATCCAGAGGTTTTGCTCAAGCGGGTTAAGCATCTGGATATGGGCGCCCTGGTCGCGCGCGAGTGGGGCAAGTTCAAATGCCGGGTGCTCGAAAAGGATGAAGTAGAGCGCAGGGCGTTGCTGTGCAGCACGATTGCCCACTTCAGTGAACGCTTGAGTCTGACGGTCATGGATGAGGGTGTGAGCCTGGACATAGCCCGGGTCGCGGAGGTGTCGGAGCATCTGTACTCCGCTTCCGGTTACAGCATCTGGTTTGCGCCTGCAGGCTTCGACTACGGGATACAGCTTTTTCAGCGGGATGGCGAGCGCCTGGGCAATCCGCAACAAGTATCTATTACTGCGCAGTCCCCCTTGCTGGTGGAAGGGGAGGCCAGTGTCGTCGATGTCTGCCCCTGCGCGACATCAGGACATCTGGTGTTCAGTCTGAACCTACCGGTGCCGCTCAGTGATATTCATGTCTATGATCGCGCAACATTGGCGCGGATCGCCTGGTTCCCGGCGGATGCCCAGGTACCTCGATTTCTGCTACTGCTCGAGGCGCTGGAAAAGATCCAGGACTGCAACCTGGAGCGGGTGGCCGCCGACCTGATCTATCACCATCACCCGGCAGTACGCTGGCAAGCCTTTCTGGCACTGATGCGCTGTACCCCCGAAAAACAGGATCACTACTGCGAACTGCTGGAGTCGTTGCAAGACCCGGGTTTGCGGGCGCTGTTGTCGAGCTACCTTGCGGGGCAAACGTCATGAGGCTCGAACAGTTCATCCAGCGACTCGAACGCTACGACCTGCGGCATGAGCAGGCACGAATTGGCGCAGACCTGCAGGCGCTGGCACAGAATCGCAGCCTGTTGGGTGATGCCATGTATGCGCACATACAGGCGCACGGGTTCTCCAGGGGTGAGCAGGTCTACAACGCCTACAGTTTCGCACTGTTTTACTCGCCGCATTTGTCGTTGCGCATGACCCTCTGGATGCCCGTTGATGCCCGAGCGGAGCAACAGACGTTCATTTACGGGCTACCTCATACGCACGACTTTGAACTCTATGCGGTTGGCTATCACGGTAGCGGCTATCGAACCGTGAAGTACCCAGTATTGAATACCGCGCAAGTGGGAGTGGGTACGAAGCCGGTCCTGGGGGCGCCTGAAGTGATCCAGTTGAGTAGGGGCGAACTCTTGCATATGCGTGCCTTTGAGGACATGCACTACCAGATTCCTCCCGATGAATTCTCGGTTTCATTGGCATTGATGATCGCAGCACCCCCTCATGAGCGCTCAGGACGTCGCGAGTGGTGTTTCGATGAAAACATGGAACCCATCTACTCAGGCCTCGGTACGCAGGAAGAGCATATCTACCAGCGGATTGAGGCGCTGTGGCAAAGGCATCAGTAAAGATGCAAATCAACCTTAAAAGGAAGTTGACCATGAACAAACCTATTTGGGCCGAGTCCCGCCTTTATCATGCCGGCAGTGAAGCAACGCCCCAGACCGGAACTGCTCTCCCGTTGCGGTGTGGTTCAAGCGGTGGCGGGTACTTTGGCCCCCGTTACAATTTTGGGAATATCCATGAGATCAAGAGCTTCTGGCAGGCAATCAAGCCGGGTACCAGCGCTCCCTGAGTCATGATCGCCGATCTATGCTGCGCTGTTTAGGCAGCTGAGTCTGCCCCTTGGAGAAAGCCGGCTTTTTCAAGGGGCAGACTGGATACACACAAAACCTGTCGTTCAGACGACACAAGCTGTCGTCAGGCAGACAGCCTGTCAGTGCAACCGTGCGCGAAGGGTGCAACTTGGTTACACTGTGCGCACTTTCGTGTCGGTGCCCCAAAAGGGCACGGGCATGCTTTAAAGGGCTTGTCTCATCCGGACGGGCTACATATTTCCCTCACCCAAGGGGAAATCCCTCTCTAAATCCCGATTTCAGAAGTGTGGTATTTCCTTAATGAAAGTGTTGAAAGGCCAGGACATCCTGGCGCTTGGTTTTATGACGTTCGCGTTGTTCGTCGGTGCGGGCAATATCATCTTCCCTCCGATCGTCGGTCTGCAGTCCGGTCCGCATGTGTGGATGGCAGCCTTGGGCTTTCTGATCACCGCTGTTGGCCTGCCGGTCATCACGGTTATCGCCCTGGCCAAAGTTGGCGGTGGCATGGACGCGCTGAGCAGCCCTATCGGTAAGATTGCCGGTGGCTTGCTTGCGGCTGTCTGCTACCTGTCGGTCGGCCCGCTGTTCGCCACCCCGCGTACCGCTACAGTGTCGTTTGAGGTGGGCCTGGCGCCGCTGACCGGCGAAAGCCCGACAGCGCTGTTCATCTACAGTCTGGTGTACTTCCTGGTAGTGCTGGCCGTGTCCATGTATCCGGGCAAGTTGCTTGATACCGTAGGCCGCTTCCTGGCGCCGCTGAAGATCATCGCCCTGGCCGCTCTGGGCATTGCCGCATTCATGCTGCCGGCCGGTACCAGCGGTGACGCACTGCCAGCCTATGAGGCATCGGCGTTCTCCCAGGGCTTTATCAATGGTTACCTGACCATGGATACTCTCGGCGCGCTGGTGTTCGGTATCGTTATCGTCAATGCCATTCGTTCCCGTGGCGTCGAGTCGCCGAGGCTGATTACCCGCTACGCCATCATCGCCGGCCTGATCGCCGGTGTCGGCCTGGCGCTGGTGTACATCAGTCTGTTCCGCCTCGGCGCGAGCAGCCATGAAATTGCAGCCGGTGCTACCAACGGTGCGGCGGTTCTGCATGCTTATGTGCAGCATACCTTTGGCTCCCTGGGCAGCGGTTTCCTTGCCGTGCTGATCGCGCTGGCCTGTCTGGTTACCGCCGTGGGCCTGACCTGCGCCTGTGCCGAGTACTTCAGCCAGGTATTGCCATTGTCCTACCGCGCCCTGGTGGTGATCCTGTGCGGCTTCTCGCTGCTGATCTCGAACCTGGGCCTGACCAAGCTGATCATGTTCTCGATTCCGGTCCTGACCGCTATCTATCCGCCATGCATCGTGGTGGTGGGTCTGAGCTTCTGCAAAGAGCTGTGGAACTCCCAGGTACGCATCCTGGCTCCAGTGATGCTGGTATCGCTGCTGTTCGGCATGGTTGATGCGCTCAAGGGCACCACCCTGGCGCACCTGCTGCCAGATGCCCTGGCCCACCTGCCACTGAGCGATCAGGGCCTGGCCTGGCTGGTGCCTTCGGTGGCGACCCTGGCGGTAGCGGTAGTCTGTGACCGTATGCTGGGCAAGCCGCGCGAAGCGCTTGCCTGAGAGAATAAGCCGCATGCCTGACGTCGGCCACAAGCCATAGCGCGTCAGGTACGGCAGATTCCGAGCCCCGTATCCACAAGGATGCGGGGCTTTTTTGTTTTTTGCTCGAGGACGTGTCTTTTTCTGCGACTAAGCGTCGAAAGCCGGTCAATGCGCGTTACTGTGCACGAAACTTTACCGGGACCTTGCATGAGCTTTATTCAAAGTAATCTCAATCATCTGCTGGCGGCTTGCTGGTTCGTGGTCTGCTGGGGCGGCTATACCCGCTATGCCACCTGGAAGGGCCGTGATACCGCGTGCCTGGCCAGCGTGCTGCACCTGTACCGCGAAGACTGGATGCGCCGCATGCTGATGCGTGACAACCGTATCGCCGATGCCAGCGTGATTGCCAACCTGGAGCGTAACGCTTCGTTCTTCGCCTCCAGTACGCTGATCATCCTCGCCGGTATCCTCACCGTACTCGGTGCTTCGGATCGCGCTGTATCACTACTGGCGGACCTGCCGCTGGTCCAGCAGGCGACCCAGGGCATGTCGGAAATCAAACTGCTGTGCCTGGCCACGGTGTTTGTCTATGCCTTTTTCACTTTCAGCTGGTGCATGCGTCAATACAACTTCGCCGCGGTGCTGGTGGGCTCGGCGCCGATGATCGGTGAACGGCATGTCACCGAGATGGAGCGCAAGGCATTCGCCCAGCGTGCCGCCCGGGTCATTTCCATGGCGGCCAACCAGTTCAACTTCGGCTTGCGTTCTTATTATTTCGGCATGGCCATGCTCAGTTGGTTTATCAGTCCCTGGTTGTTCATGCTAATGAGTGCCGGGGTTGTGCTGGTACTGTACCGGCGCGAGTTTCACTCCGATGTGCTGGATGTAATGGTATATACCCCGACCGAAGCGCCGATGGTGGATGCGAGTAAAGAAACTGCTGTTAACTGAATCGTTAAAGCTAAATCGGCCAGGTATAAAAAAACCCGACAATTGTCGGGTTTTTTTCGTTCCAGGGTGCTTGCTTACTTGGCAGGCTCGGCTGGAGCAGCGGGTGCAGCTTCTTTAGCAGCTTCTTCAGCGGCTTTCTGTTGCGCTTCAGCACTGTCTTTGGCGGCTTCAGCGTTTTCTTTTGCGGCCTCGTTCACTTTATCCTGAGCTTCGTCCATCTTCTGCTGGGCGTTCTCGGTGTGTTGCGCAGCATCTTGAGCCTTGTCTTCGCTGGCTTTATCGCAAGCAGCGAGACCCAGAGCGGCGGCCAGCATTACGGCAAAAGCAAAAGGTTTACGCATGGGGTGTTTCTCCTTGGGGAAATAAGTTACTTGTTCCTTTGAGCTCAAGTAACGGACAGAAGTTCCACACACATTACAGATATATAAGTACTGGATCTATATAGACTTTTTTCTAGGCTTGTGCATTGTCTTGATAACCACAAGGGCCTTAATGATATGAGTGAGACTGCATTGATGGCCATGGCTGAGCGATTCCTCGGTGCCTTGCGTCATTGCCAGGTATTACAGATGCGAGTGCAGCACGCCGATGCCCAAGGCATGACCCTGTTGCTGCCGTATTCGACGAAGATCGTCGGTAACCCGCAGACCGGCGCCATTCACGGAGGCGCCTTGACCACCCTGATGGACACCACCTGCGGCATGGCCACGCTCTGTGCGCTGTCTGAGTTCGAAGTCTGTCCGACCCTCGACCTGCGCATCGACTACATGCACCCGGCCAAAGCCGGGCTGGACATCTACGGCTACGCCCACTGCTACCGGGTAACCCGCGATGTGATCTTTACCCGCGGCATGGCCTATCAGGACGATCCCGAGCAGCCGATTGCCCAGGTGGTCGGCACCTTCATGCGCTTGGGCAAAGGTGTGAAGGGCGGGCTGAACTTCGGCAACGCGCTGAAGGGGAGTGCGCAATGATTCCTCCTCAGGTGCATCAGCAATTGCGTGAGGCTCACGCACAAGGAAACTACCAGCCGTTATTGCAGCTGATCCCGTATGCGGGATTGATCGGTATCCAGTGCAGCCGTCAGGGCGACGATCTGCTGTTCTGTTTGCCAGCCAACAAGGACAACATCGGCAATCCGTTGCTGCCCGCTATCCATGGTGGTGTGATCGCCGGTTTCATGGAGCTGTCGGCGGCCCTGTACCTGCTGATTTTCACCGAGAGCGCGACGATTCCGAAAATCATCGATTTTTCCATCGATTACCTGCGCGCCGGACATTTTCGCGACACCTACGCCCGCTGCCAGCTCTGGCGCCAGGGGCGACGGGTGACCAACGTTGCGATCACCGCCTGGCAGGGCAACCAGGATGAGCCGATTGCCACCGCACGGGCGCATTTCAAGATCGAAGAAATCAATGCGCCCTTGAAATAGCTTCTCGCGCCCCCATCTGTTGCTCATCCCGCCGTGAAAGCAGGCCCGGGCCGCCGTGCCCGCCTGCCGAGCGACAACTGCCATCAGATTGGAGTGTTGAAGACCATGAGTGTGGAAACTCAAAAAGAAACCCTGGGCTTCCAGACCGAGGTGAAGCAACTGCTGCACCTCATGATCCATTCCCTGTATTCGAACAAGGAAATCTTCCTTCGCGAACTGATTTCCAACGCCTCCGACGCGGTCGACAAGCTGCGTTTCGAAGCCCTGGCCAAGCCTGAGCTGCTCGAAGGCGGCGCCGAGCTGAAGATTCGCGTCAGCTTCGACAAAGACGCCAACACCGTCACCCTCGAAGACAACGGCATCGGCATGAGCCGTGAGGACGTGATTACTCACCTGGGCACCATCGCCAAGTCCGGCACTGCCGACTTCATGAAGCACCTTACCGGTGACCAGAAGAAGGACTCGCACCTGATCGGTCAGTTCGGCGTGGGCTTCTACTCGGCCTTCATCGTCGCCGACAAGGTCGATGTGTTCAGCCGTCGTGCCGGCGCACCGGCCGCTGAAGGCGTGCACTGGTCCTCCAAGGGCGAAGGCGAATTCGACGTTGCCACCATCGACAAGGCCGAGCGCGGCACCCGTATCGTCCTGCACCTGAAAAAAGGTGAAGAAGAGTTCGCCGACGGCTGGCGTCTGCGCAACATCATCAAGAAATACTCCGACCACATCGCCCTGCCGATCGAGCTGCCAAAACAGGTCGAAGCCGCTGAAGGCGAAGAGAAACCGGCCGTAGAGTGGGAAACCGTCAACCGTGCCAGTGCCCTGTGGACCCGTCCGCGTACCGAGATCAAGGACGAGGAATACCAGGAGTTCTACAAGCACATCGGTCACGACTTCGAGAACCCGCTGGCCTGGAGCCACAACAAGGTCGAAGGCAAGCTTGAGTACAACTCGCTGCTGTACGTGCCTGCGCGTGCGCCGTTTGACCTGTACCAGCGTGAAGCACCGCGCGGCCTGAAGCTCTATGTTCAGCGCGTGTTCGTCATGGATCAGGCCGAGTCGTTCCTGCCGCTGTACCTGCGCTTCATCAAGGGCGTGGTCGATTCCAACGACCTGTCGCTGAACGTTTCGCGGGAAATCCTGCAGAAAGACCCGATCATCGACTCGATGAAATCGGCGCTGACCAAGCGTGTGCTGGACATGCTCGAGAAGCTGGCCAAGAACGAGCCTGAGCAGTACAAGGGCTTCTGGAAAAACTTCGGTCAGGTGATGAAAGAAGGTCCGGCCGAAGACTTCGCCAACAAAGAGAAGATTGCCGGCCTGCTGCGTTTTGCTTCCACCAGCGACGACAGCGGCGAGCAGAGCGTATCCCTGGCCGACTACCTGGCCCGTGCCAAGGAAGGTCAGGACAAGATCTATTTCCTCACCGGCGAATCCTACGCGCAGGTCAAGAACAGCCCGCACCTGGAAGTCTTCCGCAAGAAAGGCATCGAAGTGCTGCTGCTGACCGATCGTATCGACGAGTGGCTGATGAGCTACCTGAGCGAATTCGACGGCAAGAACTTCGTCGACGTCGCCCGTGGCGATCTGGACCTGGGCAAGCTGGACTCCGAAGAGGACAAAAAAGCCCAGGAAGAAGTCGCCAAGGAGAAGGAAGGCCTGGTTGAGCGTCTGAAAGCCGCCCTGGGCGAAAACGTCAGCGAAGTGCGGGTATCGCACCGCCTGACCGACTCGCCAGCGATCCTGGCCATTGGTGAACAGGACCTCGGCCTGCAGATGCGCCAGATCCTCGAAGCCAGCGGGCAGAAGGTGCCGGACTCCAAGCCGATCTTCGAATTCAACCCGGGTCACCCGCTGATCGAGAAGCTGGACAACGAGCAGAGCGAAGACCGTTTCGCTGACTTCTCGCACATCCTCTTCGACCAGGCCGCACTGGCGGCAGGTGACAGCTTGAAGGACCCGGCGGCGTACGTTCGTCGCCTGAACAAGCTGCTGGTCGAATTGTCGGCTTAAGTAGACTCAGGAAAGCCCGCTTCGGCGGGCTTTTTTCATGGTGCAAGGAGGAGTGCATGAGCAAGGTTACCGTCGAATCGCTGGTCTATCATGTTGCCGGCAAAGCCTATGAGAGTCGTTTGTTCTATACCCAGGGTGCCAAGGAGCAGCCCGGTTTGCTGATGGCGCCAAACTGGATGGGGGTTGGCGAAGGGGCTGAACGGATCGCCCGGGATGTTGCCGCCCAGGGGTATGTGGTGCTGCTCGCCGATATCTACGGGCAGACCCTGCGACCGTCGAACATGGATGAAGCCGGTGCGGCGATGATGCCGCTGAAGAATGACCGGGTTGAGCTGCGTAAACGCATGAAAGCGGCGCTGGATCAGTTGCTGGGGCAATCGAAGGCGGTGCTGGAGCCAGGCAAGCTGGGCACCTTCGGCTTCTGCTTTGGCGGATGCTGTGCATTGGAGCTGGCGCGTGAAGATGCACGCCTGCTGGCGGCAGTGTCTTTCCATGGCACGCTCGACACCCCGTTGCCGGCGCAGGAGGGCAAGGTCAAGGCATCGATGCTGGTATTGCACGGTGCGGCTGACCCGTTTGTGCCCAAGGAGCAATTGCCGGCCTTCGAGGGCGAGATGGACGCGGCCAAGGTCGATTGGCAATTGATCAGCTACGGTGGCGCGGTGCACTCGTTCACCGATACGGCAGCGAACATGCCGGGCAAGATGAAGTACGACGCCAAAACCTCCAAGCGCGCGTTCCGGGCGATGTTCAACTTGCTGGATGAGGTGTTCCAGCGCTGAGGGTCGCACGCTGCCAAATCGCCGGCAACGCCGGCTCCCACAAGGGCAATGCATAACCTGTGGGAGCCGGCTTTGCCAGCGATCGACCGCATAGCGGTCGCAATAATTTCAAGGCAACTCGATTCGCTCGCTTTCCCCCGGCACCTTCGGCCAATCGCCAGCCGCCCAGCGCGCCCGGGCCTGCTCGATCAGCGCCGGATCACTGGCCACGAAGTTCCAGTTCATCCGCCGTGGCCCGTCCAGGGCTGCGCCGCCGAACAGCACCAGCTGGCTCTCACTGTCGGCATACAAACTCATTTCCTCGCCTTCAGGCAATACCACCAGGCTGTGGGGCTCGACGGTTTCGTCGTTGAGGCTCACTTCACCGTCCAGCACATACAGGGCGCGCTCGGCATGCTCACTGGGGATGGTCAGGGTAGTCGCAGCCTGCATCTGCACCAGGGCATAGAGGGTCGGCGACAGCACCGGCACCGGAGACTCCAGACAGAAGCCGCTACCGGCAATCATGCGGATGTTCACGCCCAGGTTATCGCTGACCGGCAGGGTTGCAGCCGGGTGGTGGCTGTAATGGCCGGGCCCCTGTTCCTTGTCTTTGGGAGACGCCAGCCAGACTTGCAGGCCATGCAGGCGTGAGCCCTTTTCCAGCAGGTCCGCCGGCGTGCGCTCGACATGGGCAATGGCGCTACCCGCGGTCATCCAGCTGACGTCCCCGGCCTTGACCCGTTGATCCGAGCCAAGGCTGTCCTTGTGCAGGATCTCGCCTTCGAACAGGTAGGTGAGGGTAGAAAGGCCGATATGCGGATGTTGACGGATGTTCACGCCATTGCCGGCGGTGTAATCGGTTTCGAGCATGTGATCGAAGAACACGAACGGTCCGACACTGCGACATTGTGCCGACGGCAGTGGGCGCAGGATCGGTTGGCCCTCGACGGATTCGGCGCGAGGGTGGATGACCAGGGGATTGCTCACGGTGGGCTCCAGGCCGGGGATGATGAGCTTGAGCATAACCTGTTACAGGCAGCGTCTGAACTGCACTGCGGCTTGACCGGTCTACCCTGTCTGAATCGCCAACAAGGAATACGCAATGTTTGCCAGAAGTCTGGGCTGGATCGTGTTGATGGGGCTGAGCCTGCAAAGCGTGCAGGCGCGGGACTATCGCTACAGCGATGCACACCTGCACTACGTAGACTTCTTTCAGGAAAGCGAAGGCATGGATGCATTGCTCAAGGCCATGGACCAGGCGCGCATCGATCAGTCGATGATCTCCGGTGTGGCGGTGGCGAAAAAATGGCATGAGGATGAACCCAAGCGCCCGCGTTATTACGCCGGTGACGATGCCGATGCCTATTGGTACAGCGCCACCGATATTTATGTCGCCGCTGCATTGGAAAAACTCGAACCCAGGCAGCGTCAGCGCTTTCATCCGTTCCTGACCGGCTTCAACCCGGTGGACAAGAATGCAGTGGCGCATATCGAGCGGATGCTCGAACTGTACCCTGGGCTCTGGCAAGGTATTGGTGAAGTCTTTACCCGGCATGACGATCTGACGGCGCTGACCAGTGGCGATACGCCACGGGCCAACAACGAAGCCATGACCCGTATCTATCACCTGGCGGCCGAGCAGGACCTGCCGGTGTTGATCCATTCCAACATCACCTCCAAGCGTGAGCGCAATCCGCTGTACCTGGCCGAAATCGAAGAGCCGTTGCGCAATCATCCGCACACCCGCTTCATCTGGGCGCATGCCGGCAGCAGCATGGAAATCCACCGTCACCAGACCCGGCTGGATTTCCTCCTGCCGACTCTGTCGCGTCTGCTCGAGTCCTATCCCAACCTGTACATCGACCTGTCCTGGAGCGTCCTGCAGCCTTATCTGCTGGACGAGCAGGGCAAACCCAGGGCTCAGTGGCTGACGCTGGTCAAGCGCTTCCCGGAGCGCTTCATGCTCGGCTCTGACGTGGTCGGACGGTTCGACAGCCTGAGTGAGCAGTTGCACGGCTTCGATCCTTTTCTCGATGCCTTGCCAGCGGATGTGGCGCAGAAGGTTGCGCGGGACAATTTTCTCGCGGTACTGCCGAAGCAACGCTAGGGGCGCCGCTGTCGGATGTGCAGTTGTCATCAGTCTGTCATGCCAGCGTCATAGCCTGCCGCCATCAATCCTGATGGAGTGCATCATGTTTTTCAGTCGTTTCAGTGCGGTGTGCGGGCTTTTGCTGGTCAGTGGCCTGGCCGGTGCAGAGGTCCGGGTCGAAGGCCCGATTGAATATGGCCTGTTTGAAACCCGTCACCAGAATTTTCAGCCCGGTGAGCGGGTGCTGACCCAGAGCAACCAGACTATCCAGTCCACCGACCAGATTCCGGCGCGCCTGGGCAGCAAGTTTGGCATGCGTTACCGTCTGGAAGGCAAAGTGGCGGACGACACGCCGCTGACCCTGTTGTACTTCACCCCTGGGGTGCGCACGCCGGATGGCAAACGCCACGACAAATTTGAAGTGGTGCAGAAGCTGGTGCCTGGGGCGGCCCAGGATGTCATGGCTTACGAGTTCACTGAAAACCACGAAGTAGTGCCGGGGCAATGGCATTTCATGGTCTTTCAGGGTGACCGTCTGCTCGCCGAGCAGCGTTTTACCGTGCGCTGAGCAGAGTGCGCCTGCCGTCGCGATGAGCAGGCATTTTGATATCATGTTTTCGTCTAAGGCAAATCTTCCACGGCCCGATATCGTCTAGAGCAAGGGACAGCTGCATCCTTGTGCAGCGCTTTTGGAGGGAGCCGGAAGATGAACTTGAGAAGCATGAATATCGCGCCCAGGGCGGGCCTGGGCTTCGGTTTGGTGGCCTTGCTGGTGCTTGCCTTGGGGGTTTTCGCCCTGATGCAGATGACCAGCATGCGCCAGCAGTCCGAGCAGGTCGACAGCAACTGGTTGCCCAGTGTCGTCGCAGTGGGGCAGATGACCCAGGACACTCTGCGCATTCGCGCCCTGACCCTGCGCTTGCTGATCAATCGCGACCCGCAGTCGCTGCAGCAGAACAAGGCGCGCATCGAGGACATCAAGGCCGGCCTGAGCAAGGCGCAACAGCAGTATCAGGCGCTGATTGTCCTGCCTGAAGAGCAGTCGCTGTTCGATCGCTATTTGAAGATCGAGCAACAGTACATGGGGTTGCAGGCTCAGGTGACCCAGTTGTCGCTGCAGGGCCAGGTCGATGCCGCGACCGCCGTGGTCAACGGCGAAATGAACCAGCTGGCCGACCAGCTCACCGCCACGCTCAACGAACTGATTGCGCTCAATAACCACCACGCCAACAAGGCTACCGACCTGGCCGCAGCCGTGTACAGCAACGCTCGGGTCTGGGTGATCGCGCTTTTGCTCGGCGCGTTGGTGATGACCGTTATCCTGGCGCTGACCCTGACCCGCAGTATCGTTCGCCCTTTGGCCCAGTCACTGCAGGTGGCCGAGATAGTGGCCACCGGCGACCTGACCCCGCAGATTGCCGTACAGGGGGCGGACGAACCGGCGCGGCTGTTGGCGGCGCTCAAGCAGATGCAGCAAAGCTTGCGCGAGACCATCGGGAGAATTTCCGATTCCTCCAGTCAGTTGGCCTCGGCCTCCGAGGAGCTCAGCGCCGTGACCGAAGATGCCACGCGCGGCTTGATGCAGCAGAGCCAGGAGATCGAGCAGGCGGCTACGGCGGTCAATCAGATGACCACGGCGGTGGAGGAGGTGGCGAGCAATGCGGTGGCCACCTCCGAAGCATCGCGCGAATCAGACCGCATTGCCCGCCAGGGCCGGGAGCAGGTGCGTCTGACCGTGGTTTCGATCGAGTCGCTGGCGGCAGGCGTGACCTCCAATGCCGAGGAGGTTGGGCAACTGGCGCAGCAAGTGCACGGTATAACCAAAGTGCTGGATGTGATCGGTGCCATTGCCGAGCAGACCAACCTGCTGGCCCTCAATGCCGCGATCGAAGCGGCCCGGGCCGGGGATGCCGGGCGTGGTTTTGCCGTGGTGGCGGATGAGGTACGGGCCTTGGCGCATCGCACGCAACAGTCGACCCGGGAAATCGAGCAGATGATCCATGGTATCCAGCAAGGTACCGAGCGCGCGGTGGAGGGCATGCAGCAGAGTAACGAGCGTGCCCAAAGTACCCTGGAAGGTGCACATGCCGCGGGGGCGGCGCTGGAAGAGATTGCCGCGGCGATCAGCCTGATCAACGAGCGCAATCTGGTGATCGCCAGCGCGTCCGAACAGCAGGCACAGGTGGCGCGGGAGGTGGATCGCAACCTGACCAATATCCGCGATCTGGCGTTGCAGACCTCGGCGGGGGCCAATCAGACCAATGCGGCGAGTCAGGCGTTGTCGCAGTTGGCGATTGATTTGAATGGCTTGGTGGGACGATTTTCGGTATAGCAGGGGCTGCTGCACAGCCCATCGCTGGCAAGGCCAGCTCCCACAGGGTTATGTGTTGTGCTTGGTTTTGTGGGAGCCGGCCTTGCCGGCGATAGGGTCGGCAGAGTCCCCAGGGCGGACAAACAAAAACGCCCCGACGAGTCGGGGCGTTTCAGCATAAGGGGCTAGCCCTTACTTGCCTTCCCAGCGCTTGAGCACCAGGGTGGCGTTGGTGCCGCCGAAACCGAAGCTGTTGCTCATCACGGTGTCGATCTTGGCGTTTTCGCGGGTTTCACGCAGAACCGGCAGGTCAGCCACTTCTGGATCCAGCTCGTCGATGTTGGCGGAACCGGCAATGAAGTTGCCTTCCATCATCAGCATGCAGTAGATCGCTTCATGAACGCCGGCGGCGCCCAGGGAGTGACCGGACAGGCTCTTGGTCGAGCTGATGGCTGGTGCCTTGTCGCCGAACACTTCGCGTACACCCTTCATTTCGGCAACGTCGCCAACCGGCGTCGAGGTGCCGTGGGTGTTCAGGTAGTCGATCGGGGTGTCGACGGTGGACAGCGCCTGCTGCATGCAGCGGATGGCGCCTTCGCCGCTTGGGGCAACCATGTCGTAGCCATCGGAGGTCGCGCCGTAGCCGACGATCTCGGCGTAGATTTTCGCGCCACGGGCCAGAGCGTGCTCCAGCTCCTCGACTACAACCATACCGCCACCGCCGGCGATGACAAAACCGTCACGGTCGGCGTCGTAGGCACGGGAGGCCTTTTCCGGGGTGTCGTTGCGCTTGCTGGACAGCGCGCCCATGGCGTCGAACAGGAACGACTGGCTCCAATGCTCTTCTTCACCACCACCGGCGAAGACGATGTCCTGCTTGCCCATCTGGATCTGTTCCATCGCGGTACCGATGCAGTGCGCACTGGTGGCGCAAGCGGAGGCGATGGAGTAGTTCAGGCCCTTGATCTTGAACGGGGTGGCCAGGCACGCCGAAACGGTGCTGCTCATGGTCCGGGTGACGCGGTACGGGCCAACGCGCTTGACGCCTTTTTCGCGCAGGATGTCCAGCGCTTCCATCTGGTTCAGGGTCGAGGCGCCGCCGGAACCTGCGATCAGGCCGGTACGCGGGTTCGACACTTGCTCTTCGGTCAGGCCCGAATCCTTGATCGCGTCGGCCATGGCCAGATAGGCGTAGGCGGCAGCGTGACCAACGAAACGGAAGATCTTGCGGTCGATCAGTTCTTCGAGGTTGAGGTCAATGGAGCCGGAAACCTGGCTACGCAGACCCATTTCGGCATATTCCGGGTTGAATCGGATGCCAGGGCGGCTTGCACGCAGGTTGGCGGAGACGGTCTCTTTGTCATTGCCCAGGCACGAAACGATGCCCAGACCAGTGATAACGACGCGGCGCATGCGGATAACCCTTAGAAGTTGTCAGTGGAGGTGAATACGCCGACCCGAAGGCCTTCGGCGGTGTAGATCTCACGGCCGTCGACGCTGACCGAGCCATCGGCGATGGCCATGTTCAGCTTGCCCTTGAGGACGCGCTTGATATGAATGTTGTAAGTGACTTTCTGGGCGGTCGGCAGGACCTGGCCGAAGAATTTCACTTCGCCCGAACCCAGGGCACGGCCACGGCCCGGCAGGCCTTGCCAGCCGAGGAAGAAGCCAACCAGCTGCCACATGGCGTCCAGGCCCAGGCAGCCCGGCATTACCGGATCACCTTCGAAATGGCAGGCGAAGAACCACAGGTCCGGATTGATATCCAGCTCGGCGACCAATTCACCTTTGCCGTACTTGCCGCCTTCCTGGCTGATGTGGGTGATACGATCCACCATCAGCATGTTCGGGGCGGGCAGTTGCGCGTTACCTGGGCCGAACAGCTCACCGCGACTGCAGCGCAGCAGGTCTTCCCGAGTAAAGGCGTTTTGTTTGGTCATGCGAGCTCCTCAATAATCCCCGTGCGGCAGGGGGGCAAATCTTCCCGGCCGACCCAAAACGCTTGTGCTTGGGGCGGCAGCCTACACATAGACTATTGCGTTGTAGTGAAAGTCACAGCGCACGGGGCAAAGAAGTACACTTGTGCACTGAAATTTTATTTTCAGGCCTGCAAAGCAGCCTGTCCAGTCCATAAGACTGCCGCAATTTCAGATTAATCGCCAGTCGCAGCTGACTGATCGGGCAGCCAACGCTGCAGAATCTGCTGCAGATCAGTCCGTTTGAACGGCTTGGCGAGGTAATCGTTCATGCCGGCGCTCAGGCAGCGTTCGCGATCACCCTGCAAGGCGTTGGCGGTCAGGGCGATGATCGGCATGGCGGCCGCCTGGGGCAACTGGCGGATGCGCCGGGTGGCTTCATAGCCATCGATGATCGGCAATCGGCAATCCATCAGGGTTGCGGCAAAGCGCTGACGGGCAACCTGCGACACTGCCTGGGCACCGTCCACGGCAATCTGCACCTCGTACCCCAGGCTGCGCAGCATGGCTTCGATCACGGTCTGGTTCACCGGATTGTCCTCCACCAGCAGGATTTTCCGGCCAAGACCTGCTTCTTCCTGCTCGCTGTTCTGGCTGGGCAGGCATGCCACTGGCTGCACCGACAGCGTCAGCGGCATTTCCAGGGTAAAGGTCGAGCCCTGGCCCTGACGGCTTTCGCCGCGCAAGGTGCCGCCCATGCGTTCTGCCAGCGTGCGCGCAATCGACAGGCCCAGGCCGGTGCCGCCGTAACGCCGGGAAATCGAGCTGTCGGCCTGCTGGAAGGCGACGAACATGGTTTCCAGGCGCTCGTTGTCGATGCCGATGCCGGTGTCGTGTACCGCGCAGGCGAACCAGATCAGCTGGCGGTCGAGCACCTGCCAGCGGGGTTCGATGCGGACGCTGCCTTGCTCGGTGAATTTCAGCGCGTTGCCCACCAGGTTGAGCAGGATCTGGCGAATCCGCGTCGGGTCGCCGACCACCTGCAATTGCTCCATGCCGGGTGGCAACAGCAGTTGCAGATTCAAGCCGCGCTGGGCGGCCAGGTGCTGGAAGGATTGCGCACAGCTGCCGATCAGTTCACCGAGGTTGAAGTCGATGTGCTCCAGTTCCAGGTGGGTGCGCTCGATCCGCGAGAAATCGAGAATGTCGTTGATCACCTTGAGCAGGTGGCCGGTCGATTCACTGGCCACGGCGGTGTATTCGACCTGCTCCTCGCTCAAGGTCGTGGTTTCCAGTAACTGCAGCATGCCCAGTACACCGTTCATGGGGGTGCGCAGTTCATGGCTCATCATGGCCAGGAAGTCGGATTTGGCCCGGTTCGCCTGTTCGGCTTCTTCACGGGCCTGGATCAGTTGCGACATCGCCTGCTGCTGCTCATGGCTGGCCTGGGCCAGTGCGCGGGCCAGGTTGTTGATGTGGCGGGCCAGGTGGCCGAGTTCACTGTCATCGACCACCGGCAAGGGGGCATTGAAGTCGCCTTGCTGAATGGCCTTGACCGCATGGCCCATGTCGCTGATCGGTTTGGCCAGGCTCAGGGCCAGGCGGCGGGCCAGCAGGAAGGTAAAGAGCAGGGCGAACAGGGCCAGGATCCCGGCCTTGATCACGATTTCCTGCTGGCGCTGGCTGAACGCGTCATTGGACATACCGACGATGACCCGGCCCAGGTAATCATCATCGATATGTTTCAAGGGTTGCTTGCCGTTATGCAGGAAATCGTTGTCCAGGCGGATCTGCTGCAGACGGATAGGGGCCTGGAACACCTCGACCTGCTGGGCGCGGTTGTCGTGTTCGTCCGGCTGTTCGACGTACACCAGAATATGGTTGCTGCTGTCCTGTACCTCGAGAAAGCGCACATGCGGGATGCTCAAGGTGGCGCGCATCAGGCTTTCCAGCACTTCGTCGTTACCGGCGATCACGCCGTACTCGGACGCTGGTGCCAGCTGGTTGGCGATCAACTGGCCGGTGTGATTGAGCTCCTGGCGCAGATCCTGGATCCGCACGAAGGTAAAGAAGCTGATCAACAGCAGCGTCAGCAGCAGGGCCGGGCCCAGGCTGATGATTTGCGTGCGGGTATGAATGTCCCAGCTCAGACGACGCCTCATGGTCTGCGTTCTCCTTCGGCCAGCGCCAGTGCGGCGCCTTCGGGATCGATGGTGCCGATGCCCAGGGCGCGGGCGACCTGCTGGTTGCCGACGACTCTGAAATGTTCGGGATACAGGGCGCGTGGCCACTTGCCTGGCGCTTGATCGAGCAAGCGGTCCAGCACCGCCAGCCAATCGTCCTGATTGCTCAAGGTGCTGGCCAGGGCGCCGGCGCGGACAAAGCCCGCGTTGGGGCCGATCAATGCCATTTGCCGCCCGTAGCTGCTGAGCAGCAGGCTCTTCGCGGTCTTGGAGTTGTACAGCTGCAGATCGTCGATACCCAGCAATACATCACTGCTTTGCAGCAGGGTTTGCAGCGGACGATTGTCGCGCAGGTCGGGCCAGGGTTCGGCAATGATTTCAAGGCCCATGGGCTTGGCGGCGCGGCGCGCTTCTTCGACCAGGAAGCGACTGTGCTCGGCGTAGAGCACGCCAATCCGCCGGGCCTCAGGCAGCAGGTAACGGGTCAGGCGTAGCTGACGGTCCAGCGGCGGATCGCTCCACAACAGGCTCAGGTAAGCCGGGCGCAGCTTGCCCAGGCGCTGTTCGGCCTGGACCCGGCTGACCCGCATGGCCAGTGCTGGCGGTCCTGCTGTTTCACTCAGGCGCCATTCCAATCCGGCGCTGTCGAGCAGGATCAGGCGCACGGATGGATTGAGCCGGGACGGGCGGGCAAGCTCGGTGACCGGAACGAAGTGAACAGTGTCGGCAGGGCGGCGTTCGCGCAGAGCCTCAACGAAATGCTCGACACCGGGGCTGTCCTGGCTGCCGGTGAGAAGGATCTCACTGGCCCAGAGCATTCCCGCCGGCCACAAACAGACCAGCAGCAGCCAGCGCCGCAGCATGCGCATCAGAATTCCAGCTCCGCACTGAAGTACACAACGTGACGGCTGTCGTAGCGGTTATCTGCAAAGGTCGTGGGCTCGTCGTCCAGGCGCTGCTGCACGACACCCGCCAGTTCAAGCTGGGTGCGCTGCCAGCGCAGCTGTTTGGCCACGCGCAGGTCGACACGCTCGAAGCGGTACTGGTTCAGTTCATCGTCACCATAGTAGAACAGCGCGCTGGACCAGCCTCGCCCCCAGTCGCGCAGCCAGCCGGCCGAGCCACTGTTGTGCGCGCTCAGGCGGCGATCGGCGGGGTTGCTGGCCCAGGCGTCGACATGGGCGTAGGTCAGGCGCCAGCGATCGGCGGGCGTCAGGCGCCAGTCCAGTTGCGCTTCACTGCCGCTGAAGCGGGCCTTGTTGCTGTTGCTGGCGATGTATTGGTTGTTGCGCAGCGGCTCGCTGATCATGCCGGTGATTTCGTCGTAGAACAGCTTGAGGTCAACGCTGAGGTCGGCGTCGGCGAAGTAACCGTTATAGCCCAGTTCCCGCGAGCGCATCCGTTCCTGTTCGAGGTCGCCCGGCCCACGGGTCTTGACGAAGTACTGGGCACTGTTCTGGCCGAAAGCGCCCGGGCGCAGGTTGTTGACCCGATAACTCCAGTTGACGTTGTTTTCGAACATATCCGGTGAGCGTACCGCTTCGGAGTACACCGCGCGCAAACCGTGGCGCGGGGTGATCAGGTAGTTCACCGCCAGGCGTGGTGTGAGCGAGCTGCCGGAGAGCCGGGCGTCTTCGTACATCGCTCCGCCCTGGACAATCCAGTGTTCGTCGGCGCGCCATTCCAGGTGGCCGAACAGGCGCCAGGTGCTGTCGTCCAGGCTGCCGTTGAAGAAGGTCTGCGAGTCGGCGCGGTCGTAGCGGTAGTTGGCACCGCTGACCAGGCGCAGGTTGTCGGACAGGCTGAAGGTGTCCTGCAGCTCCAGGTCGTAGCGCGTTTCCCGGGTGCTCTGGTCGATATCGCCGCAGACCTGGCTGGAGCCTCCATTGCGCCATTGTTGCTGCACCTGGCGGCCCAGCATCTGTTCATCGGTGCTGCCCCTGGGGATTGGCGAACGAATGTTACGGGCCACTTGCTCCGCGTAGTTCGGATTGAGCTGCCACAGGCGGGTCAGTTCCGGGCTGAACGACAATGCCGCATCACACGCACGCCAGACCTGCTGCCGATCCCAGTGCTGGGCGGAGCCTTGCAGATAAAGGCTGTGGTCGGGGTTCAAGTCAATGTTCCAGCGCACCGAACCGGCATAGTCCTTGGCCTTGGCGTCGGAATTGTCGCCACTGGCAGTGACGCCGTAGAACACTGGCTGGTAGGTGTACGGGCGCTGGTTGCTGCCTTCCTTGGCAGCGAACTGCCAATCCAGGCTCTGATTGCTTGCCAGGCTGTGGCTGACGCTCAGGTTCAGGCGGTTGAGGCGACGGCTGTCGCGGTAATCCTGGCCGTTGCGGGTTTGATCGAAACCGTCATCCTGCATACCGGACAGCGACAGACGCAGGTCGCCGCCGTCCCAACCGCTACCCTGGCTGGCATACCAGTCATTGATACCGCGTTGGCCACGGGTCACTTTCAGCCGCGTACCCTGGCTGTCGACCGGTTTGCGCGTAAGAATATTGACCACTGCCATCAGTGCGTTGGCGCCATAGCTGACGGTATTGGGACCGCGAAAGACCTCGATGCGCTCGATATCTTCCATGGCCAGGGGAATGTCGCTCCAGTCCACCGTGGCCAGCCCCGCGCGGTACACCGAGCGGCCGTCAATCAGCACCTGCATGCGCCGGGCGTCGTTAGCGTTACTGCCGTGGTAGTTGACGGAGGGCTGGTTGCCAGCGCCGTAGCCGATCATCATCCCCGGCACCAGGCGTAGCAATTCGGGTATGTCGCGGGCGCCGCTGGCGCGGATCAGTGCGCTGTCGAGCACGGTCATGCTGCCTGGCACGGCCGCCGGTGACTGTTTGAGCCGGGTGGCGGTGAGCACTTGGGGCAGGGCCTGGCTGTCGACGAACAGATCGTCAGCCAGCGCGGCACCGCCGAAAAAAGCAGTCAGCAGCAGGAGGGGGCGTGAAGCCGGGGGGCCAAATGACACGGTGCGGCCTTGGTAGCGAATTCAAACCGGGCATGTTAACCGAGTGGCCAGCATTTTTCAGTGCTGTATGGCGCGATATCGCAGTCAATTCATACAACTGACGCTGGCTCTGGCACGGGCGCTCCGTATAATGCGGAAGTCGCCACTTTAATTGGTTTTAACGGATCGGATATGACTGAACAGCAGCCTGTTGCAGTGCTTGGAGGCGGGAGTTTCGGCACCGCCGTGGCGAATCTGCTGGCGGAAAACGGCATCGGCGTACGGCAATGGATGCGCGACCCCGAGCAGGCCGAGGCCATGCGCAGCAACCGGGAAAACCCGCGTTACCTCAAAGGGGTGAAAATTCACCCGGGCGTTGATCCGGTCAATGACCTGCTGGCGACCCTGCAGGACTGTGAGCTGATCTTCGTCGCCCTGCCTTCCAGTGCCTTGCGCAGTGTGCTGGCGCCCCATGCGCAGCTGCTGAGCGGCAAAATGCTGGTCAGCCTGACCAAGGGCATCGAGGCGCAAAGCTTCAAGTTGATGAGCCAGATTCTCGAAGAAATCGCTCCCGAGGCGCGCATCGGTGTGCTGTCGGGGCCGAACCTGGCCCGCGAAGTGGCAGAGCACGCACTGACCGCCACCGTGGTTGCCAGTGAAGACGAAGCGTTGTGCCAGCGCGTGCAGGACGTGCTGCACGGGCGCACTTTCCGCGTGTATGCCAGCAGCGACCGATTCGGTGTCGAACTGGGCGGGGCGCTGAAGAACGTCTACGCGATCATTGCCGGCATGGCGGTGGCCTTGGGCATGGGTGAGAACACCAAGAGCATGCTGATCACCCGCGCCCTGGCGGAGATGACCCGCTTTGCGGTGAGCCAGGGCGCCAACCCGATGACCTTTCTCGGTCTGGCCGGGGTCGGCGACCTGATCGTCACCTGCTCTTCGCCCAAGAGCCGCAACTATCAGGTTGGTCACGCCCTGGGCCAGGGTTTGAGCCTGGAAGAGGCAGTCAGCCGTCTGGGCGAGGTCGCCGAAGGCGTCAATACGCTCAAGGTACTCAAGGTCAAGGCTCAGGAAGTGCAGGTATACATGCCATTGGTAGCGGGCTTGCATGCGATTCTTTTCGAAGGCCGGACCTTGACCCAGGTGATCGAGCTGCTGATGCGCGCCGAGCCGAAAACCGATGTCGACTTCATCTCCACCAGCGGTTTCAACTGAGTACAGGAGCAAGACATGAACGAATCCCCGAGCCAGTCGCAACGCGAGTCCATCATCCTGCGCGTGTTGTGGATGCTGGTATTCCTGGTGATCTGGCAATTGGCCGAACTGCTGCTGGGCGGCCTGGTGCTGGTTCAACTGATCTACCGCCTGATCTATGGCGCGCCGAGTGCCAGCCTGATGAACTTCGGTGACAGCCTCAGCCAGTTTCTGGCGCAGATTGGCCGTTTCGGCAGCTTCCACAGCGACCAGAAGCCTTGGCCGTTCGCCGACTGGCCGGCACCGCGTGCGCCAGAAGGTGAAGTCGCCCATAGCGTACCGCCAGCGCCGCATCCGGTACGTGACGAGGAGCCCAAGCTGTGAAGCTCTGGGTGTTGCGTCATGGTGAAGCCGAGCCCCGGGCCAACAGCGATGCCGAGCGCCGGCTGACCGCGCATGGACGTGAGCAGGTGCTGCGCAGCGCCGCAGAGCTGCTCGGCCAGCCGTTACAGGCGATCTTCGCCAGCCCGTATGTGCGGGCCCAGCAGACCGCCGGGCTGGTGCACGAGGCGCTAGGGTTTGATAAACCGCTGCAGACAGTCACCTGGCTGACCCCGGACACCGATCCCCAGGAGGTCATTGCCGAGCTGGACAAGCTGGGCCTGGAGCAGGTGTTGCTGGTCAGCCATCAGCCGCTGGTGAGCTGCCTGGTCGGCATGCTGGAGCAGGGGCACCGGCAGGGGCCTTCTATGTCCACGGCGAGCCTGGCCGAGCTCGAGGGTGACTGGCCACTGGCTGGATTGATGACCTTACGCAGCCTTTCCCACCCCTGAGCCTTCAGCGCGCTGCAGGCCACTGATCGACCTGACATATTTTTCAGTTGTCGATCAGGGGTCGGCTTGTTAGCGTTCGCCAACGTCGCGGGCAGGGTGGCCCTGGGGATCAGGCAATGAGCAGCAAGTATCCGCAATTGGTGTATTCGGCAGACCTCGGGCCGACATTGGCCAAAGTACAAGATGACCAGGTTCTGGACTTTGCCGAGTATCGTCTGCTCCAGGCCAGTGCCGATGCCAAGCTCGGCTACCTGTTGAGCAGGTTCGAAGGCCAGTACGAGCTGGGGCAACTGCGTCAGGCCAGCATTCGCATGGCGCATCTGTTGCAGAGCAGTTGCCTGGCATTACGTCAGCTCGATCTCGCCCCTGAAGACAAACGCCGCGCCCGTGAAGCCCTGGAGCAGCAACTGGCGTCCATGCAGGCTTGCCTGCGGCGCTCCATGGCCAGTTTTGGCGAGTATTGACCTGATTGCCCTTGGCGATGGCTTTTCCGGACATTGCCGGGTGCGGGCTGCTTGCCGACAATGGACCATCACTCCCCTACGGACAGGCGGCCATGTCGCAGCAAATCTTCTTCGCCCATGCCAACGGCTTTCCTTCGGCGACCTATGGCAAGCTGTTTGCCGCGCTTGCACCTGACTACCGGGTGTTCCACCTGCCACAACACGGCCATGACCCGCGCTTCCCGGTCGATGACAACTGGCAGAACCTGGTCGATGAGCTGATACATCACCTGCAGCAACAGCCCGAACCGGTCTGGGGCGTGGGCCACTCCCTCGGTGGTGTGTTGCACCTGCATGCGGCGCTGCGTTGCCCGCAGTATTACCGGGGCGTGGTCATGCTCGATTCTCCGGTGCTGACCCGGGTTGATCAGTGGCTGTTGCAGGCAGCCAAGCGCATGGGTTTCATCGACCGCATTACTCCGGCTGGACGTACCCTGGGGCGTCGCGAGGCGTTCGCTGACCGCGACAGTGCCCGGGCCTATTTCGCCAGCAAATCACTGTTCCGCCATTTTGATCCGGAGTGCCTCGACGCTTATCTGGAACACGGTCTGCAGGCGACCGAAGAAGGTTTGCGCCTGCGCTTTGATCCGGCGACGGAAATCAGCATTTACCGCAACATACCGCACACCCGCCCGGCACCGGCCAAGCGCCTGGAACTGCCACTGGCGATGGTGCGTGGCAGTAGCAGCCGGATCGTCAGGCATCATCACGCCCTGGCCGTGCGCGGCCTGCCTCGGGGTGAGTACCACAGTCTGCCGGGCGGTCACATGTTCCCGCTCGAACGTCCCACAGACACCGCGAGTCTGATCAAGGGGCTGTTCGAACGCTGGCAGCAGGTGTCGGGATGAATACGCAGATGGAAGAAGTCCGCCTGAGCCTGGGCCATGTCGAGCTGGCCGGGCATTTGTTCGGCCCTGCCGACGGAGTTCCGGTGATTGCCCTGCATGGCTGGCTGGACAACGCCAACAGTTTTGCCCTGCTGGCGCCTAAATTGCGAGGACTACGGATCCTGGCCCTGGACCTGGCCGGTCATGGTCACTCCGGGCATCGGCCGGCTGGCGCGGGATACGCCCTGTGGGATTACGCCCACGATGTGCTGCGTGCTGCCGAGCAAATGGGTTGGGAGCGCTTTGCCCTGGTTGGTCACTCGCTGGGGGCGATTGTCTCGGTGGTACTGGCCGGTTCGCTGCCCGAACGCATTACCCGCTTGGCGCTGATCGACGGAGTGATCCCGCCCACCAGTGGCCCCCAGGATGCCGCCGAGCGCATGGGCATGGCGTTACAGGCACAGCTGCGCCTGGACAGCAAACGCAAGGCCGTGCATCCAACCCTTGAGCAAGCGATCCAGGCGCGTATGAAAGGCCTGGTCGCGGTCAGTCGTGAGGCCGCCGAATTGCTCGCTCAGCGCGGCCTGATGCCGGTGCCGGGTGGTTACACCTGGCGTAGCGATAGCCGCCTGACCCTGCCATCTCCCACGCGCTTAAGCGAAGCGCAGGCCTTGAGCTTCGTTCAGCGCGTCGCCTGCCCAGCCATGTTGGTAGTGGCTGCCGACGGCATGCTCGCCCGTCACACCGCGCTGCTTGAGCAGCTACCCTTCACCCGCGAGGTCTTGCCCGGTGGGCATCATCTGCATATGAATGACGAATCTGGTGCAACCCTTGTTGCAGACTGTTTCAATCGCTTCTTTGGCATTCCTTGACTTGCGGCGGGCAACTGTCGAGGCTTGGCGGGTTGAACAGGGAGACAACCATGAACGAGCAAGACAACGCCACATCCTTTGAGCCCCTTGGCGCCGCCTACAGTGTGGCGTGCCTATGAATCTCAAACAATGCATCCGTACAACGATTGCCGGACTGGGCTTGTTCGTCAGCGCGCAGTCGCTGGCTGAAGGGCTGCCGGTGCCGGTCGATGGCAAAGTCGTCGATGAGCGTCCGGCGCAGGTGCAGGAGCGCGTCTATCCTTTGGGTGGTTTGCGCAAGATCAGTAACCAGCTGCGTGTCGAAGGCAAGATTGAAAGCCGTGGCGAGGTCAGTTCGGTCACCTATGAACTACCCCGCGAGCGTTCCGCCAATGAAGCGTTCACCGCGGCGCGCGAGGCTCTGCAGAAAGACGGCGGCTACCCGCTGTTCTGGTGCCAGGCGCGTGATTGTGGTGAAAACAGCCTGTGGGCCAACGAGGTGTTCAAGAACCGCCAGTTGTCTGGTTCGGACGAACAACAGGCGTTCATCCTGTTGCGCCGCTCCGCCGAGCAGAACAACACGTTGATCGCGCTGTACAGCATTACTCGCGGTAACAAACGTGCTTACCTGCATGTCGAGCAGTTTGTCGCCGAAGCGCCTCTGGGTGAACTGCTGCCAACGCCGGCCACGGTAATGCGCGAGCTGCTCGACACCGGCAAGCTGGACTACCCTGACCTGAGCGGTGAGCCATCCGAAGCCTGGGTCACCTTGCTCGGGCGTAGCTTGAAAAACAATACTACTTTGCGCGTGAGTCTCAGCGGCACTCAGGCCGAGGCCTGGCGTGAGCAACTGGTAAAGGCCGGAGTGCTTGCGGCCCGGCTGGAAGTGGGTGATGCCAAGACCGACGGTTTTCACGTCGAACTGATTCGCTAAGTGAGTGCTGCATGCCCAACAATGATCGCCTGCTAGTACAAATCATCTTGCTGGCCCTGCTCGGGGCTGGTCTCTGGGTGATGGCCCCATTCATGTCGGCGCTGCTCTGGGGGGCGATCCTGGCCTACGCCAGCTGGCCGCTGATGCGCCTGTTGACCCGAGTGCTGGGCGGTCGCGAAACCCTCGCCGCCGGCCTGTTGACTACCCTGTGGATACTGCTGGTGGCACTGCCGCTGGTATGGCTGGGCTTTAACCTGGCCGATCATGTTCGCGATGCCACTGCTTTCGTGCGTGACGTTCAGGTTGATGGTCTGCCGGACGCGCCGGACTGGCTGGCAGGCGTACCGCTGGTGGGCGAACGCCTGGTGCGTATGTGGAACACCATTGATCAGCAGGGCGCCGCCTTGTTGACCACAATCAAGCCCTACCTGGGCCAGGTCGGTAACTGGTTTCTGGCGCGTAGCGCGCAGATTGGCAGCGGCATGCTCGAGCTGACCTTGAGCCTGGTGTTCGTGTTCTTTTTCTACCGCGATGGTCCACGTCTGTCGGCGTTTGTCCTGCGTTTGCTGGATCGGCTGATCGGCGATCGCGCCGAGTATTACCTGGGTCTGGTCGCCGGCACGGTGCAGCGGGTGGTCAACGGCGTGATCGGTACCGCGGCGGCCCAGGCCGTCCTGGCGCTGATCGGCTTCATGATCGCAGGCGTGCCGGGGGCGCTGGTCCTGAGTATCGTCACGTTCATGCTCAGCCTGATCCCTATGGGCCCGCCACTGGCCTGGGTTCCGGCCACGGCCTGGCTCGCCTGGCAGGGTGAGTATGGCATGGCGGTGTTTCTCGGGATCTGGGGCACGTTCATCATCAGCGGCGTCGATAACGTGCTCAAGCCCTACCTGATCAGCCGGGGTGGCAACCTGCCGTTGGTGATCGTGCTGCTGGGGGTGTTTGGCGGCTTGCTGGCCTTCGGTTTCATCGGTCTGTTCATTGGCCCGACGCTGTTGGCCGTCGCCTATGCGCTGTTGCTGGATTGGTCGCGCAGCGAGCCGGTGGCACCGCCACATCCCTGATAGGCGTGTTGCTCAGAGCTGCGGGGCGGTGTTTTTCACCACCGCCAGCTCTGGGTGGGCCACCAGCTTATCGATGTGCAACTCGTCGTTGTTCATCCAGGTTTCGGTCAGCACCCGGTAATGCTCCATGTCGCGGCAGCGCATGCGCAGGCTGTAGTCGAAATGGCCGCTGATCAGCTGGCAGTCGAAGACTTGCGGGCAGGCGTTCACACAGGCTTCAAACGCTTTTTGTGCCGCGCGCCCGCTCTGATTGGACAAAGCCACCAGCACCAGCAGCGACAGCCCGGGCGACACCTTCTGTACATCGATGATCGCGCTATAGCCGCGTATCACCCCGCGTCGTTCCAGCTTGCGCACGCGCTCAAGGCAGGGGCGGGGAGTGAGGTGCACCAGCGAGGACAGTTTCTCGTAAGTGATGCGCCCGTCATGGCGCAGCACTTCGATGATTGCTTCGTCGATCCGGTCCAGCGGTGGTGCGGCGTGTGGGCTGTTGACCTTGGTATCCATACAGGTTCGGCTTCACTTCAAACGGTGGGTGACGCTGAATATGGTACGACCTTCCTTGGTCAGCGTCTGTACCCCCCATTGAGCAGCCGAACCCGCGCGGGTTCAGGCGCTTTTCTTGCGGGTGTCGGCAAGCGGCTGGCGCAGTACGGCGAACAGGTCCTTGGGATTGGCAAGCTCCGGTACCAGGGCAAGTTCATGGCCGATGTTCAGCGCCTTGGCGACATCGAACACATAACGCAGAGCCGAGTAGTCTTCCAGAGCAAAACCGACCGAGTCGAACAGGGTCACCTGATCAGCGCTTTCGCGGCCGGGCGCCTGGCCGTTGACCACTTGCCAGAACTCCGTGGTTGGCGAGTCCGCGGGCATTTGCTGGATCTCGCCTTCGACACGGCTTTGCGGTTCGTATTCGACGATCACTCGCGCGCGATCGACGATGTCCCGGTGCAGTTCGGTCTTGCCCGGGCAGTCGCCGCCAACGGCATTCAGGTGCATGCCTGACTCGATCATGTCCGGGGTCAGGATGGTGGCGAAGGCCTTGTCGGCGGTCACTGTGGTGACGATATCGGCGCCGCGAACCGCTTCGGCCACGGAACCGGCGATGCTCACCCGCAATTCCGGGAATGCCCTGAGGTTGGCGACCAGCTTGGCGCTGGCCTTGGGGTCGAGGTCGTACAGGCGGATTTCATCGATACCCAGCAGGGCATGGAAAGCCAGGGCCTGGAATTCGCTTTGTGAGCCGTTGCCGATCAGTGCCATGCGCCGGCTGTCCGGGCGGGCGAGGTAGCGGGCAGCCAGGGCTGAAGTGGCGGCGGTGCGGATGGCGGTGGTCAGGGTCATTTCACTGAGCAGCACCGGCGCGCCGGTATCAACGTCGCCGAGGGCGCCGAAAGCCATCACTGTAAGCATGCCGCGCTGGGTGTTCTTGGGATGACCGTTGACGTATTTGAAGGCGTACAGGTTGCGGTCGGACACCGGCATCAGCTCGATCACGCCATCGGGCGAGTGGTTGGCCAGGCGCGGGCATTTTTCGAAGTCGTGCCAACGCAGGTAGTCCTCACGGATGTACTCGGCCATTTCGCTGATGCAGGTGCTCAGGCCTTTACGCGCAACCAGGCGGCTGAGGTCAGTCACATCGATATAGCGGGTCATGATGAACTCCTTTGTTATTGGCATCGAGGCACGTATTCGGGGGCAGTGTGCCTATTGTCGATGCAGCGCCGGGTACATCTCGGCTGAAGCGTGGCAGGTGCTCAGCGGCTTCAGCTGAAATATGCGATTTGACAGCGGAATCGGCTGTTTGGCTTCCGGCGATACTCAGCCCTCGGCCTGACCCTGGGCGTGCAGGCGTTTGTAGAGGGTGGTGCGACTGATGCCCAGGTCGCGGGCCAGGGCTGAAACGTTGCCCTTGAGCGCTTGCAGGCGCAGGTTCAGGTCGTGCTCATCGGATACGCAGGGCGGGGAAGGCTCGACTGTTTGCGAAGCAGGCAGCGCGCTGAAAAAACTGTCCGGCAGGTGCTCCAGGGCGACGGGTTGCTGGCCGGCCAGGGCCAGGGCGACCTGCAGGGTGCTGGCAAGCTGACGCAGGTTGCCCGGCCACGGATGCTGTAACAGATGCTGCAGTACCTTGTTGTCCAGCTGTGGGGGCGCGTCGGCATCGCGGTAGTGCTGGTGGATCTGCTCGATCAGTGCCAGGCGATCACTGCGTTCGCGAAGCGCTGGCAAGGTCAGGCTGAGGCCGGCGATTCGATAGTACAGGTCCTGGCGGAAACGTCCCTGGCGCACCCGTTCGGACAGGTCCTGGTGGGTAGCGGAGATAACCCGGATATCCACCGGTACCGGATCGCCACTGCCCAGCGGCTGGATACAGCGGGTTTGCAGAAAACGCAGCAAGCGCGCCTGGGTTGGCAGTGGCATGTCGCCGATTTCGTCGAGAAAAACGATGCCATGTTCGGCCTTGCGGATCAGGCCAGGGTTACCTTTGTGGTGGGCACCGGTGAACGCGCCTTTTTCATAGCCGAACAGCTCAGACTCTACCAGCTCGGCCGGAATCGCTGCACAGTTCACCGCGATCAACGGCTGGCTGCGGCGGCTGCTGGCTTCGTGCAGGGCCTTGACGAAGACCTCTTTGCCAACCCCGGTTTCGCCCTGGATCAACAGTGGAATGTCCTTCTCCAGCAACAACCCCGCCTGGCGCAGGGCTTTGGTTATACGTGGATCGCAGTCGGCGGGTGGCTGACGGTTGCTAGCGGCCGAGGGGCTTGTCAGCGGCTCACGCAACAGGCAATGAAAGCGATTGCGCCCGGGCACCTGCACGGCAAAAGGCTGCCCTGCAGCATGCTGCAACAGCTCCGGCAGCGGTGTCTGGAACAGGTGTTCAAGACTGTGCTGCAAGGCTGGTTGACCGAGTAGGCTGTCCGCCCGGCGATTGGCGGCCAGGATACGGCCGCGGTCATCGAACAGCAGCAGCCCGGCCCACTGGCTGTCGAGGTTGTTCGAGCCGGTATTGAAACTCAATTGTCGGTACTGTCCGGCATAGCGCGCGATGATCAGGCGGTTTTCCAGGCTCTGGCTCATCATCCGCACCATGCCCAGGGTTTGCGAGGCAGGCAGGTAGCTGTCGCTGGACACATCCAGTACGCCGATCAGGCGCCGTTCGGCGTCGAACAGCGGCGCGGCGGCGCTGGCCATGTAGCGGTTGCGCTTGAGAAAGTGCTCATCCTGGCCCACATGCACCGCCTCGCTGCAGGCCAGGGCGGTGCCGATGGCATTGGTACCCACCCCCTGTTCAAGCCAGCGGGCGCCGGCGACAAAGCCGTGCTGCTGACGCGGGTCGATAAAACGCCGGGTGCCCCAGGTTTCCAGAAGCTGGCCCTGGTCATCGCTGAGCATGATCAGGTAGCTGGAATTACCCAGCAGATGATTGAACTGCGGGATCACCTCGTCACGGGTGGTGCGCAGCAGGATCTGCTGGCGTTCGAGCAACTCACTCAGGCAGGCAGCGGAGAGGTCACCGAAGTCGGGAGCTGACTGATGGTCGAGACCGTAGTCGCGGCAGCGCGCCCAGGAGGCCTGGATCAATTGGTCATGGGATGCAATGGAGACGGCCATGGGCGTTTCCTCTGCCAGCGTTGTCGTTTTTGTGTGAACCAGTGTTGTTCAGTCCTGTTCATTGTCAATGTCAGGGCTGTTCAGGTGTTCAGCGGTTACTGTTCATTTCTGTTCAGGTGTGAATCGTCAGTTGCCATGGCGAAAGAAAAAGTGGCGCCGCGACAACGACTTATCGAAGGTCGCCAGCGCTGGCACGAATATGGCTCTGCAGCGAAGGCCTGTCCGATAACAACAATCAGGGCCGCCCCATGTCGCTTACGCTGGAGCACGTCAGCCGCACCGTCGACAACCAGCGCTGGATTGTCGATGCCAGCCTCAGTTTCGAGCCGGGCTCGTTCAATGTCCTGCTCGGTCGCACCTTGTCCGGCAAGACCAGCCTGATGCGCCTGATGGCCGGGCTGGACCGCCCTGACCAGGGGCGGGTGCTGATGAATGGTGTAGATGTCACAGGCCGGCCGGTGCGTCAGCGCAATGTGTCGATGGTCTATCAGCAGTTCATCAACTACCCGACCCTCAGCGTTTTCGAGAACATTGCTTCACCGCTTCGTCAGGCGCGTATGAACGAAGAGGAGATTCGCCACAAAGTGCATCAGACGGCGCAGATGCTGCGCATCGAGCCCTTCTTGCAGCGCCTGCCGCTGGAGCTGTCCGGTGGTCAGCAGCAACGCACGGCCATGGCTCGTGCGCTGGTCAAGGATGCCGAGCTGATCCTGTTCGACGAGCCACTGGTCAACCTGGATTACAAACTGCGGGAAGAACTGCGCCAGGAGATGCGCGAACTGTTCGCTTCCCGCCATTGCATTGCCGTGTATGCCACCACCGAGCCGAACGAGGCATTGGCCCTGGGTGGCACCACCACCATCCTGCATGAAGGTTGCATCGTGCAGAGTGGTGCGACTGCTCAGGTCTATCACCAGCCGCGTACGGTGCTGGCTGCCGAGTTGTTTTCCGAGCCGCCGATCAATCTGATTGCCGGGCGCATCAGCGGCAATGAAGTGAGTTTCGCCGGGGCTGTGCATTTCGCCATGAACGCCGACCTGCGCCGTATCGGTGATGGTGAATACCGCTTTGGCGTGCGTCCCAGCCATATCAGCCTGGTGCCGTCGAATGACGATGACCTTGAGCTGGCGGTGCTGGTGGAGCTGGCGGAGATCAGTGGCTCGGAAACCTTCCTGCATGTGCGCAGCGAGCACTTTCGCATCATCCTGCATCTGTCCGGGGTGCACGAGTATCACGTCGATGCGCCAATTCGGGTGTTTATCCCGACCCACAAGCTGTTCGTCTTCGACAGTGCAGGGGTGTTGGTCCAGGCGCCGGGCGCGCGTGAAGCGAGGGTCGCCTGATGGCCGAAATTCGCCTGCAGCAGTTGGCCCACAGCTACAGCCGCACCCCCGCCAGCGCCGATGACTATGCCTTGCGCGAGCTGGAGCATGTCTGGGCCCAGGGCGGCGCCTATGCCTTGCTCGGGCCTTCGGGCTGCGGCAAGTCGACCTTGCTCAATATCATTTCCGGGCTGCTCAGTCCCTCCCAGGGCCAGGTGTTGTTCGATGGCAAGGTGGTCAATGAGTTGTCGCCGCAGGCACGCAATATCGCTCAGGTTTTTCAGTTTCCGGTGGTGTACGACACCATGACGGTGTTCGACAACCTGGCTTTCCCTTTGCGTAACCAGGGCATGGACGAGGCCCGGGTGCGTAGCAAGGTGGAGGAGATCGCCGAGGTGCTCGAACTCGGTCCGGCGCTGAAAAAGAAGGCCCGCAACCTCAGTGCCGATGAAAAGCAGAAAGTCTCCATGGGCCGCGGCCTGGTGCGCGATGACGTTTCCGCGATCCTCTTCGACGAGCCGCTGACGGTGATCGACCCGCACCTGAAATGGAAGCTGCGGCGCAAGCTCAAGCAGATTCATGAGCAGTTCAATATCACCATGATCTACGTGACCCACGATCAGCTCGAGGCCTCGACCTTCGCCGACAAGATCGCGGTGATGTACGGCGGACAGATTGTCCAGTTCGGTACGCCGCGGGAACTGTTCGAGCGACCGCGGCACACCTTTGTCGGCTATTTCATCGGCAGTCCGGGGATGAACCTGATCGATGTGCAGCCGCAGCCGGGCGGTGTCGGTTTTGCCGGTGTCCATCTACCGCTGCCAGAAGCATTGCAAGCGCGTCTGGCCAGCACGCCGGTTGCGCGTTTGCAGGTAGGGATCCGCCCGGAGTTCGTACAGGTGCGCGAGGCGCCATTTGATGACGCTTTTACCGCCCGGGTGGTGGATGTCGAAGACCTGGGTACCTACCGGATTCTGACCCTCGAACTGGGCGCAGTGGCCCTCAAGGTGCGCCTTGGGGAAGACCGCGTGGTGCCGCAGGGGCAGGCCTGGATCAGTTTTCCGGCGCAGTGGCTGATGCTGTATGCCGACGACGTACTGCTGGAGGCCGCACCATGAACAAGGTGCCCAACAACAAGGCCTGGTGGCTGGTGTTGCCGGTGTTCCTGCTGGTGGCCTTCAGCGCGGTGATACCGATGATGACCGTGGTCAACTACTCGGTGCAGGACATTTTCGACCAGTCCAGCCGCTATTTCGTCGGTGCCGACTGGTATCGCCAGGTGCTGCAGGATCCGCGTCTGCACGATTCCTTGCTACGTCAGTTTGTTTATTCGGGCTGCGTGTTACTGATCGAAATTCCGTTAGGGATCGCCATTGCCCTGACCATGCCGACCAAGGGGCGCTGGTCGTCGCTGTGCCTGATCGTCATGGCTATCCCGCTGCTGATTCCGTGGAACGTGGTTGGCACCATCTGGCAGATCTTCGGCCGTGCCGACATCGGCCTGCTCGGGGCGTCGTTGAACCAGCTGGGCATCAGCTACAACTACGCAGCCAACACCATGGATGCCTGGGTTACGGTGCTGGTGATGGATGTCTGGCACTGGACTTCGCTGGTGGCGCTGCTGTGTTACTCGGGGCTGAGGGCGATCCCGGATGTCTATTATCAGGCCGCGCGTATCGATCGCGCGTCGGCCTGGGCGGTGTTCCGGCATATCCAGTTGCCGAAGATGAAGAACGTACTGCTGATCGCAGTGATGCTGCGCTTCATGGACAGTTTCATGATCTACACCGAGCCCTTCGTGCTGACAGGAGGCGGACCGGGCAATGCCACCACCTTCCTCAGTCAGACCCTGACCCAGATGGCGGTAGGGCAGTTTGATCTGGGGCCGGCCGCGGCGTTTTCGCTGGTGTATTTCCTCATCATCCTGCTGGTGTCGTGGCTGTTCTACACCGCCATGACCCATGCCGACAAAGACTAGGAGGGTGGCCATGAACCTGCGCAAAACGCTGCCCTTGCTGCTCTACATCCTGTTTTTGCTGGTGCCGATCTACTGGCTGCTGAACATGTCGTTCAAGAGCAACACCGAGATCCTCGGCGGCCTGACCCTGTGGCCGCAGGATTTCACCCTGGCCAACTACCGGGTGATCTTCACCGACCCCAGCTGGTACACCGGCTACATAAACTCGCTGTACTACGTGTGCCTGAACACGGTGATTTCCCTGAGCGTGGCCCTGCCGGCGGCCTATGCGTTTTCGCGCTACCGCTTTCTCGGCGACAAGCACCTGTTCTTCTGGCTGCTGACCAACCGCATGGCGCCGCCGGCGGTGTTCCTGCTGCCGTTCTTCCAGCTGTATTCGTCGATCGGCCTGTTTGACACCCACATCGCCGTGGCCCTGGCGCACTGCTTGTTCAACGTGCCGCTGGCGGTGTGGATCCTCGAAGGTTTCATGTCCGGGGTGCCCAAGGAAATCGACGAAACCGCCTACATTGATGGCTACAGCTTCCCGCGGTTCTTCGTGAAGATCTTCGTGCCGCTGATTGGCTCGGGCATCGGTGTCACGGCGTTTTTCTGCTTCATGTTTTCCTGGGTTGAGTTGCTGCTGGCGCGCACCCTGACGTCCGTCAATGCCAAGCCGATTGCGGCAGTAATGACCCGCACTGTGTCGGCCTCCGGTATCGACTGGGGCGTGCTGGCCGCTGCCGGGGTGCTGACCATTCTGCCGGGCATGCTGGTGATCTGGTTTGTCCGCAACCATGTGGCCAAGGGCTTCGCCTTGGGCCGGGTCTGAGGAGACGCACGATGGACTGGATGGCCTGGACCCTGCCGACCGCCTTGTTCTTCTGCGCGATCGGCCTGTTGCTGGTAGGCATGACCCTGGCTGAATTGCGCCGGCCGTGTGTCGAGCGTCGTGGCTTTCTGCCGATTGCCACGACCCGCGGCGATCGGCTGTTCATCGGGCTTCTGGTCAGCGCTTACCTGCATCTGCTGATCATCGGGGTCAGTGACTGGAGTCTCTGGGTGGCCTCACTGCTGTCGGTGGTGTGGCTGTTGGTGGTGATGCGCTGGGGTTAACCGAACAGATTCGGTCAGGCTCCATGGGAATACTCAATCGGGAGATCACGATGTTCGACAACAACAAGAACCGGCGACAGTTGACCCTGGCTGCCTTGCTCGTGCTCGGCAGTTTCCACGCCAGCGCCTGGGCCGACGCCTATGAAGACGCGGCGAAGAAATGGATCGGCAGCGAGTTCAAGCCGTCGACCCTGACGCCGGAGCAGCAACTCGAAGAGTTGAAGTGGTTCATCAAGGCCTCGGAGCCGTTCCGTGGCATGAAGATCAACGTGGTGTCGGAAACCATCGCCACCCACGAGTATGAATCCAAGGTGCTGGCCAAGGCCTTCAGCGAAATCACCGGGATCAAGCTGACCCATGACCTGCTGCAGGAAGGCGATGTGGTGGAGAAGCTGCAAACCCAGATGCAGTCGGACAAGAACATCTATGACGGCTGGGTCAACGACTCGGACCTGATCGGTACGCACTTTCGCTATGGCAAGACCGAGTCCATCACTGACCTGATGGCCAACGAGGGCAAGGACTACACATCGCCGACCCTGGATCTGAAGGACTTTATCGGAATCTCCTTCACCACTGCGCCCGATGGCAAGGTTTACCAATTGCCTGACCAGCAGTTCGCCAACCTCTACTGGTTCCGCGCCGACTGGTTCGACAGGCCGGACCTAAAAGCCAGGTTCAAGGAAAAGTACGGCTATGAGCTGGGTGTGCCGGTCAACTGGTCGGCTTACGAGGACATCGCCAAATTCTTCAGCGAAGACGTCAAGGAAATCGACGGCAAGCGCGTCTATGGGCACATGGACTATGGCAAGAAAGATCCGTCGCTGGGCTGGCGCTTCACCGATGCCTGGTTCTCCATGGCCGGTGGCGGCGACAAGGGCCTGCCCAATGGCTTGCCGGTGGACGAGTGGGGGATTCGTGTAGAGGACTGCCATCCGGTCGGCTCCAGCGTCACCCGTGGTGGCGACACCAACGGCCCGGCGGCGGTCTACGCGACCCAGAAGTACGTCGACTGGATGCGTGCCTACGCACCGCCGGAAGCCCAGGGCATGACCTTCTCCGAGTCTGGCCCGGTGCCGTCCCAGGGCAACATCGCCCAGCAGATCTTCTGGTACACCGCCTTTACCGCTGACATGACCAAACCGGGCCTGCCGGTGATGAATGCCGACGGCACGCCGAAATGGCGCATGGCGCCGTCACCCAAAGGCCCGTATTGGGAGGAGGGCATGAAGCTGGGGTATCAGGATGCCGGCTCCTGGACCTTCCTCAAATCGACCCCGGAAAAACAGCGCCTGGCGGCCTGGCTGTATGCCCAGTTCGTCACCTCCAAGACCGTTTCGCTGAAAAAGACCATCGTTGGCCTGACCCCGATCCGCGAGTCGGACATCAACTCCCAGGCCATGACCGACCTGGCGCCCAAGCTCGGCGGTCTGGTGGAGTTCTACCGCAGCCCGGCGCGGGTGCAATGGACCCCGACCGGCACCAACGTACCGGACTACCCGCGCCTGGCGCAGCTGTGGTGGAGCCATATCGCCGAGGCGGCCAGCGGTGACAAGACGCCGCAAGAGGCGCTGGATGGTCTGGCCCGTGACCAGGACAAGATCCTCGAACGGCTGGAACGCTCCAAGGCCCAGGCGACCTGCGCGCCCAAGCTCAATCCGGAGCGCGACGCCCAATACTGGTTCGACCAGCCGGGCGCACCGAAGCCGAAGCTGGCTAACGAGAAGCCCAAGGGTGAGACCGTCAGCTACAGCGAACTGCTCAAGTCGTGGGAGGCGGCTCGCAACTGAGGCATTGCTAGGCATAAAAAAACGGCACCTTCAAAGGTGCCGTTTTTGATCCCGCGATCAAACCTTACTTATGCAGCTCTTCCGCCGCATACAAGGTGTTCTCCAGCAGGCAGGCGCGGGTCATCGGCCCGACGCCACCTGGCACCGGCGTGATCCAGCCGGCGCGGGGCAGGGCGGTCTCGTAGACCACGTCGCCGACCAGCTTGCCATCTTCCTGACGGTTGATACCGACGTCGATGACGATCGCGCCTTCCTTGATCCACTCACCTTTGACCAGGCCCGGCTTGCCAGCGGCAACCACGACCAGATCGGCGCGGCCAACGTGACCGGCCAGGTCCTTGGTAAAACGGTGGGTGACGGTAACAGTGCAGCCGGCCAGCAGCAGCTCCATGGCCATTGGCCGGCCGACGATGTTCGAAGCACCGACGACCACGGCGTTCATGCCGTACAGATCCTGACCGGTGCTTTCCAGCAGGGTCATGATGCCTTTCGGCGTGCACGGGCGCAGCAGCGGGATACGCTGGGCCAGGCGGCCGACGTTATAAGGATGGAAACCATCGACATCCTTGTCCGGGCGAATGCGCTCGAGCAGCAGCGACGCGTCCAGATGGGCCGGCAGTGGCAACTGCAGCAGGATGCCGTCGATGTTCGCATCATCATTGAGGCGATCGATCAGGTCGGTCAGGGTCTGCTGGGTGGTCTCGCTGGGCAGGTCGAATGCCTGGGAGATAAAGCCGACTTCTTCACAGTCCTTGCGCTTGTGCGAAACATAGACCTGAGAAGCGGGGTCGGTGCCGACCAGGATCACCGCCAGGCCTGGAGTACGCAGGCCTTGCTGGCGACGCTCCACAACACGTTGGGCGATCTGCTGGCGCAGGCTGGCGGCGATCGCCTTGCCGTCTATAAGGTGTGCAGTCATGACGCGTGATTAACCATCGAGAGGGAATAAAAAGAGCGCGCATTCTCGCATGAAGGGGGCCGAGGGCAAAGGCGCTTGGTCCGGCTATTCCCCTAAGCCCTTAAATAAAATGAATTTTTTTCAAAAAAGAGTTGACGACCTAACCACTCGTCTATAACATTCGTCGCACTTGTCGGGCAGAGCCTAGCACTGGTTAGCAAGGTCAGGCAGAATGAGCGGATTTGGTAGCTTGTTCGGTACGGCTAAAAGTTAATTTGTAATCGTAACAGAAAGCAGATTAAATATGCGCCCGTAGCTCAGCTGGATAGAGCATCCGCCTTCTAAGCGGATGGTCGCAGGTTCGAGTCCTGCCGGGTGCGCCAATAGGCAGCTTAGGCACAAGTAAAGCGGTAAATGCAATATGGTGGGCGTAGCTCAGTTGGTAGAGCACAGGATTGTGACTCCTGTTGTCGTGGGTTCGATCCCCATCGTCCACCCCATATTCCAAAAGGCGCCCGATGAAAATCTGGCGCCTTTGCTTTAAAAGCTTCACGCGGACGTGGTGAAATTGGTAGACACACTGGATTTAGGTTCCAGCGGCGCAAGCTGTAAGAGTTCGAGTCTCTTCGTCCGCACCATCCAAGCTTTCACCGCCCTTCGCTGAAGTGCATGAAAGCCTCGAAAAAGCCGCCTTGTGCGGCTTTTTTCGTTTCCGGGCTTGAACCAGTGCGTGGTCTTTCTGTTGTGCCTCGGCGTCCATTTGCCGGGGCATCCGTCGCCTGCCTGAAACCTTTTTAGCTGTATTACCCTTTTCCAGGCTCGCCCGTGGCTTTCGTCAGGATGCTATGCCATTGCTCCATTTGCTGCGCCGGTGCTGCGGTGCACTGGTGACAAGTACTCAAAAGCTGATAGATTTCAGCCGGTTGAGGCCGTGGCCAACGGTAAGGTAGTGAGGACAGCTACATGATTTCAAAAGAACGCCAGGCCAGCGCATTGCAGCGTTTCGCCGCAGCCAATCCGCAACTGCTCGAAGAAATTGCCGGGCTTAGCGCCCATGAGCAGCAACAGCAGATCGAGTGGGCCTTCGAAGATGCCGCGCAGGAGCAGGGGCTTGAGCCCTGGGAATTGACCCTGCAACTGATCGCCGGCTCCGACGCAGAGCTTCAGGCCATGCGCCTGGAAGTGCATCGGGAGGTCGCTGAGGCGCTGGGCATGGAATGGGAAGAGTATTGCAGTATCAACGAGATCGACGATGCGGCGCCCTGAGCGCCGAGCCGTGATCCTGTAGTGTTTTGACAAGTATTTCTGGCTGTTCGAGGTTGGGCGCGTCGCCATGATCGAAGGAGGCGTCCAGGCCTTGAGCAGCGGGTCTTGAGCGTCCCAAGGCAAGGTTTTTGCCGGGGGCTGTAAATGAAATGGACCGGCGTACTTTCCCGTCGTCTTGAACGGGGTGACTTCTGGTCTTTGAGCCACTAGAATGCTTGCCCTTGATTCTGGAGTCGGGTATCGCCGGCTAACGTCTGTGCAACGAGGAATATCCATGCAAGTTTCTGTTGAAAATACTTCTGCTCTCGAGCGTCGCATGACCATCGCCGTTCCGGCAGAGCGCGTCGAGAACGAAGTCAACAAGCGTCTGCAACAGACTGCCCGTCGCGCCAAGGTTCCAGGCTTCCGTCCTGGCAAAGTGCCGATGAGCGTGATCCGTCAGCGTTATGAAGATGCTGCCCGTCAGGAAGCCTTCGGCGACCTGGTCCAGGCTTCTTTCTACGAAGCTGTGGTCGAGCAGAAGCTGAACCCGGCTGGCGCCCCTGCCGTCGAGCCAAAATCGTTCGAGAAAGGCGGTGACCTGGAATACGTTGCCACTTTCGAAGTGTTCCCTGAGTTCACCGTTGCCGGTTTCGACTCGATCGCCGTCGAGCGCCTGAGTGCCGAAGTGGCTGACGCCGACCTGGACAACATGCTGGAAGTACTGCGCAAGCAGAACGTTCGTTTCGAAGCCACTGATCGCGCTGCCCAGAACGAAGACCAGCTGAACATCGATTTCGTCGGCAAGGTCGACGGTGAAGTGTTCGCCGGTGGTTCGGCCAAGGGCACCCAGCTGGTTCTGGGTTCCGGCCGCATGATCCCAGGCTTCGAAGAAGGTCTGGTTGGCGCCAAAGCCGGTGAAGAGCGCGTTCTGAACCTGTCCTTCCCTGAGGACTACCAGAACCTGGACCTGGCTGGCAAAGCCGCCGAGTTCACCGTTACCGTCAACAGCGTTTCCGAGCCTAAGCTGCCAGAGCTGAACGAAGAGTTCTTCGCCCAGTTCGGCATCAAAGAAGCTTCCCTGGAAGGTTTCCGCGCCGAAGTTCGCAAGAACATGGAGCGTGAACTGCGTCAGGCCATCAAGACCAAGGTCAAGAACCAGGTAATGGACGGCCTGCTGGCTGCCAACCCGATCGAAGTGCCAAAAGCCCTGCTGGAAAACGAAGTGAACCGCCTGCGCGTTCAAGCCGTTCAGCAGTTCGGTGGCAACATCAAGCCTGAGCAACTGCCGGCCGAGCTGTTCGAAGAGCAAGCCAAGCGTCGCGTCGTGCTGGGTCTGATCGTTGCTGAAGTGGTCAAGCAGAACGAGCTGAAGCCGGACGAAGCCCGCGTTCGCGAAATGATCCAGGAAATGGCCTCGGCCTACCAGGAGCCTGAGCAGGTTGTAGCTTGGTACTACAAGAACGACCAGCAACTGAACGAAGTTCGTTCGGTTGTGCTGGAAGAACAAGTTGTGGATACTGTTCTGCAGAAAGCGACTGTGACCGACAAATCGGTCTCGTACGAAGAAGCGATCAAGCCAGTGCAGGCTCCTGCCGCTGACTGATTTCCTTCTCTCGTAGGAAAACACCACAAGCCAGCCTTCGAGCTGGCTTGTGCGTATTCAAGACATGACTATTTGGGAGTGAGTGCAGGACATGTCCCGCAATTCTTATTATCAGCAGAGCTCTGACATCCAGGCCGCAGGCGGCCTGGTCCCGATGGTTATCGAGCAATCCGCTCGTGGCGAACGTGCCTATGACATCTACTCGCGCCTTCTGAAGGAGCGGGTGATCTTCCTGGTCGGCCCGGTAGAGGACTACATGGCCAACCTGATCGCGGCGCAATTGCTGTTCCTTGAAGCGGAAAACCCGGACAAGGATATCCATCTCTACATCAACTCGCCGGGCGGTTCGGTGACTGCAGGCATGTCGATCTACGACACCATGCAGTTCATCAAGCCGGACGTCTCCACCACCTGCATCGGTCAGGCCTGCTCCATGGGTGCCTTCCTGCTCGCCGCCGGTGCCAAGGGCAAGCGTCACTGCCTGCCGAACTCGCGGGTGATGATTCACCAGCCACTGGGCGGTTTCCAGGGGCAGGCGACGGATATCGAAATCCACGCCAAGGAAATCCTCTCCATCAAGTCGCGGTTGAACGAACTGCTGGCCTATCACACCGGTCAGGAGCTGGAAACCATCAAGCGTGACACCGAGCGCGACAATTTCATGAGCGCGCAACGTGCTGCCGAGTACGGTCTGATCGACTCGGTACACGAGAAGCGGCAAATGGCTGTCTGATTAAGGCGCTAAAGCAGGTGGTTGGGCTTTCCCGCCACCTGTGGACTTGAAAAAGCCCGCAATTGCCTTCATCTTGTGTTGCAAGCCTACCGGATTGGATCGATCGAATGACTGACACCCGTAACGGCGAGGACAACGGCAAATTGCTCTATTGCTCCTTCTGCGGCAAAAGCCAGCATGAAGTGCGCAAGTTGATTGCCGGCCCCTCGGTATTTATCTGCGACGAGTGCGTCGACCTGTGCAACGACATCATCCGCGAGGAGGTGCAGGAAGCCCAGGCCGAAAGCAGCGCGCATAAACTGCCTTCGCCGAAAGAAATCAGCACCATCCTGGACCAGTATGTCATTGGTCAGGAGCGTGCGAAAAAGGTACTGGCGGTAGCGGTGTACAACCACTACAAGCGCCTGAACCAACGCGACAAGAAGAACGACGATGTCGAGCTCGGCAAGAGTAACATCCTGCTGATCGGTCCGACGGGCTCGGGTAAAACCCTGCTCGCCGAAACCCTCGCGCGTCTGTTGAATGTACCGTTCACCATCGCCGATGCCACCACCCTGACCGAAGCCGGTTATGTCGGTGAAGACGTCGAGAACATTATTCAAAAGCTGCTGCAAAAGTGCGACTACGACGTGGAAAAGGCCCAGATGGGCATTGTCTACATCGACGAAATCGACAAGATCTCGCGTAAGTCGGACAACCCGTCGATCACCCGTGATGTCTCGGGCGAAGGCGTGCAGCAGGCGCTGCTCAAGTTGATCGAAGGCACGGTTGCCTCGGTACCGCCGCAAGGTGGCCGCAAGCATCCGCAGCAGGAGTTCCTGCAGGTCGACACGCGTAACATCCTGTTTATCTGCGGCGGCGCGTTCTCGGGCCTGGAAAAGGTCATTCAGAACCGTTCCACCCGCGGCGGTATCGGCTTCGGTGCCGAAGTGCGCAGCAAGCAGGAAGGCAAGAAGGTGGGTGAATCGCTGCGTGAAGTCGAGCCTGACGATCTGGTCAAGTTCGGTCTGATCCCGGAATTCGTCGGCCGTCTGCCGGTGCTGGCGACCCTCGACGAGCTCGACGAAGCTGCCTTGATGCAGATTCTCACCGAGCCGAAGAACGCCCTCACCAAGCAGTACGCCAAGCTGTTCGAGATGGAAGGCGTAGACCTGGAGTTCCGCAGCGATGCGCTGAAATCCGTGGCTCGCAAGGCCCTGGAGCGCAAAACCGGTGCCCGCGGCCTGCGTTCGATCCTCGAAGGCATCCTGCTCGACACCATGTATGAGATTCCTTCGCAGAAGGATGTCAGCAAAGTGGTGATCGACGAGAGCGTCATCGAAGGCTCTTCGCAGCCGCTGCTGATCTACGAGAACAGCGAGCCGCAAGCCAAAGCTGCACCCGACGTCTGAGTCGCCAAACGGCTCGAGTCTGCAAGGGGCCTTCGGGCCCCTTTGCTTTTCCTGTCGTAGAGCTTGTTTTTTTGCGGGGCTGCCCCCACATTAAACCCACGCTCAAATTCCACCGGTTTCCGGCCACAAGGCCGCTGTAGAGGCGAAATCATGAAGACCACCCTCGACTTGCCTCTTTTGCCATTGCGCGATGTCGTCGTCTATCCGCACATGGTTATCCCACTGTTCGTGGGGCGCGAGAAGTCCATCGAAGCCCTCGAGGCCGCAATGACGGGCGAGAAGCAGATTCTCCTGCTGGCCCAGAAGAACCCCGCTGATGACGATCCAGGCGAAGACGCCCTGTACCGCGTCGGTACCATTGCCACTGTTCTGCAACTGCTGAAACTGCCTGATGGCACCGTCAAGGTCCTGGTCGAGGGCGAGCAGCGCGGTGCAGTTGAGCGTTTCAACGAAGTCGATGGCCATATCCGCGCCGAAGTTTCGTTGATCGACGAGTCGCAGACCGCCGAGCGCGAGTCTGAGGTCTTCGTTCGTAGCTTGTTGTCACAATTTGAACAATACGTTCAGCTGGGTAAAAAGGTCCCGGCTGAAGTCCTCTCGTCGCTCAACAGCATCGACGAGCCAGGACGCCTGGTCGATACCATGGCTGCGCACATGGCGCTGAAGATCGAGCAAAAGCAGGAAATCCTCGAGATCCTCGACCTGACTACCCGTGTCGAGCATGTCATGGCGCTGCTGGACGCTGAAATCGACCTGCTGCAGGTGGAAAAACGCATCCGCGGCCGGGTCAAGAAACAAATGGAACGCAGCCAGCGCGAGTACTACCTGAATGAGCAGATGAAGGCCATTCAGAAGGAGCTGGGCGACAGTGAAGAAGGTCATAACGAAGTCGAAGAGCTGAAAAAACGCCTCGACGCCGCTGGCCTGCCAAAAGATGCCTATGCCAAGGCTCAGGCCGAGCTGAACAAGCTCAAACAGATGTCGCCGATGTCTGCCGAGGCCACCGTGGTACGTTCCTACCTCGACTGGCTGGTGCAGGTGCCGTGGAAAGCCCAGAGCAAGGTGCGTCTGGACCTGGCCAAGGCCGAAGAGATTCTCGATGCCGACCATTACGGTCTGGAAGAGGTCAAGGAGCGCATCCTTGAGTACCTCGCGGTGCAGAAACGGGTGAAGAAGATCCGTGGCCCGGTGCTGTGCCTGGTCGGCCCTCCCGGGGTGGGCAAGACCTCCCTGGCCGAGTCGATCGCCAGTGCCACCAACCGCAAGTTCGTGCGCATGGCCCTGGGGGGCGTGCGTGACGAAGCCGAGATTCGTGGTCACCGGCGTACCTACATCGGTTCGATGCCGGGTCGCCTGATTCAGAAAATGACCAAGGTCGGTGTGCGCAACCCGCTGTTCCTGCTCGATGAAATCGACAAAATGGGCAGCGATATGCGTGGCGATCCGGCCTCGGCGCTGCTTGAGGTGCTCGATCCCGAGCAGAACCACAACTTCAACGATCACTATCTGGAAGTCGATTACGACCTCTCCGATGTGATGTTCCTCTGCACCTCCAACTCGATGAACATCCCGCCAGCGCTGCTGGACCGGATGGAAGTTATCCGTCTGCCGGGTTACACCGAAGACGAGAAGATCAACATCGCGGTGAAGTACCTGACGCCCAAGCAGATCAAGGCTAACGGCCTGAAAAAGGGCGAACTGGAAGTCGACGTCACGGCGATTCGCGACATCATCCGCTACTACACCCGCGAAGCCGGTGTACGGGGCCTGGAGCGCCAGATCGCCAAGGTCTGTCGCAAGGTGGTCAAGGAGCACTCAGGCCTCAAGCAAGTGGCTGTGAAGGTCACTGGCGAGCAGCTGGAGCACTTCCTCGGGGTGCGCAAGTTCCGTTATGGTCTGGCCGAGCAACAGGATCAGGTGGGGCAGGTCACTGGCCTGGCCTGGACCCAGGTCGGTGGTGAGTTGCTGACCATTGAAGCGGCGGTGATTCCGGGTAAAGGCCAGTTGATCAAGACCGGCTCCCTGGGCGATGTCATGGTCGAGTCGATCACCGCGGCGCAGACGGTTGTCCGTAGCCGGGCGAGAAGCCTGGGTATCCCGGCCGACTTCCACGAGAAGCGTGACACCCACATCCACATGCCCGAAGGCGCGACGCCCAAGGATGGTCCAAGTGCCGGTATCGGCATGTGCACCGCCCTGGTCTCGGCCCTGACCCAGATCCCGGTACGCGCAGATGTTGCCATGACCGGTGAAATCACCCTGCGTGGACAGGTGTTGGCCATCGGTGGTTTGAAAGAGAAACTGTTGGCCGCGCACCGTGGTGGGATCAAGACCGTGATCATTCCTGAAGAGAATGTGCGGGATTTGAAAGAAATTCCTGAGAATATTAAGCAGGATCTTCAGATTAAACCGGTCAAATGGATTGACGAAGTCCTCCAAATTGCGCTGCAATACGCCCCGGAGCCCTTACCAGATGTGGCTCCCGAGATTGTCGCCAAGGATGAAAAGCGCGACAGCGATTCCAAGGAAAGAATTAGCACGCATTAGTACGTATTTGGCTGGGGGGCTTTCTTGACAGTATTTTCAGGCCCTTGTTATAAAGCGGCGCCTAAGCGTCAATAGGCCACCCAGCGCTCGTTTAGCTTTTCATTACATACTTAGAAACAAACTCAATAGAGATATAAGGGGACTTAGAGTGAACAAGTCGGAACTGATTGACGCTATCGCCGCATCTGCTGACATCCCGAAAGCTGTAGCTGGCCGTGCGCTGGACGCAGTAATCGAATCCGTCACCGGCGCCCTGAAGGCAGGTGACTCCGTGGTACTGGTAGGTTTCGGTACCTTCTCCGTCACCGATCGCCCAGCTCGCACCGGCCGCAACCCGCAAACCGGCAAGACTCTGGAAATCCCTGCTGCCAAGAAGCCAGGCTTCAAGGCTGGCAAGGCACTGAAAGAAGCCGTCAACTAAGACCTTCCTTCAGGCTTACGCCTAACCGAGCCTGGCTCATGCCTGGCTTGGCTGCTGAGCATCGGGACACGCTGAAAAGCACCAGATGTTCGGTCGGTTACGAGAAGGCGCATCTTCGGATGCGCCTTTCTTCTATCAGGAATCTACCCACGCTCCACGGTTGTTTCATTCAGTACAGCCGTTTCTGGGGGACGCATGCTGCAGAATATCAGGGACAATTCACAAGGTTGGATTGCCAAGACCATCATCGGTGTCATCGTAGCCTTGATGGCACTGACCGGCTTCGATGCCATCTTCCAGGCCACCACCAACAGCCAGGACGCTGCCAAGGTCAATGGTCAAACCATTAGCCAGAACGAGCTGAGCCAGGCCGTCGACATGCAACGCCGACAGCTGATGCAACAGCTGGGCAAGGATTTCGATCCGTCGCTGCTCAACGAGAACATGCTGCGTGAAGCGGCGCTCAAAGGGCTGATCGACCGCAAGTTGCTGCTGCAAGGCGCCGAAGACGCCAAGTTCGCCTTTTCCGAAGCTGCACTTGACCAGTTGATCCTGCAAACGCCTGAGTTTCAGGTTGATGGCAAGTTCAGTGCCGAGCGTTTTGACCAGGTGATTCGTCAGATGGGCTACGGCCGTCTGCAATTCCGCGAAATGCTGGCTCAGGAAATGCTCATTGGGCAACTGCGCGCAGGCCTGGCCGGCAGCGGTTTTGTCACCGATGACCAGGTCAATGCTTTCGCTCGTCTGGAAAAGCAGACCCGCGACTTCGCTTCGCTGACCTTCAAGGCCGATCCGGCTGCGGTCAAGGTGACCGACGAGCAGGTCAAGGCGCACTACGATGAGCACGCCAAAGAATTCATGAGCCCGGATCAGGTGGTCATTGACTACATCGAGCTGAAGAAGTCGGCGTTCTTCGATCAGGTCAATGTCGACGAAGACGAGCTCAAGGCACTGTACGAGAAAGAAATCGCCAACCTGGCCGAGCAGCGCCATGCCGCGCACATCCTCATCGAAGTCAACGACAAGGTAAACGAAGCGCAGGCCAAGGCGAAGATCGAAGAGATCCAGCAGCGTCTGGCCAAAGGTGAAGACTTTGCCGCGCTGGCCAAGGAATTCTCCCAGGACCCGGGTTCGGCCAACAACGGCGGTGACCTCGGTTATGCCGGGCAGGGCGTTTACGACCCGGCCTTTGAAGAGGCGCTGTATGCGCTGAACAAAGACCAGGTTTCGGTGCCGGTGCGCACCGAATACGGTTTCCATCTGATCAAGCTGCTGGACGTGCAGGCACCTGAAGTGCCGAGCTTCGCCAGCCTGAAAGACAAGCTGACCCGCGAACTCAAGACCCAGCAGGTCGAGCAGCGCTTTGTCGAAGTGACCAAGCAACTGGAAGACTCTGCATTCGAAGCGTCCGACCTGGCTCAGCCAGCTCAGGATCTGGGTCTGAAGGTTCACACCTCGGCGGCCTTCGGTCGTGAAGGTGGCGAAGGCATCACTGCCAACCGTGCCGTGATCCAGGCCGCTTACAGCACTGAAGTGCTGGAAGAGGGTGCCAACAGCACTGCCATCGAACTGGATCCGGAAACCATCGTGGTCCTGCGCGTCAAGGAACACCGCAAGCCTGAGCAACTGGGGCTGGACGTGGTCTCTGACAGCATCCGTAAGCACCTGGCCAAAGAGCAGGCGACCGCTGCCCTGAAAGCCAAGGCTGACAAGCTGATCGCCGGTCTGCGTGACGGTAGCATCGCACTGGGTGCTACCCAGGAAGGTCAGAGCTGGAAGGTCCAGGAAGCGGTCTCGCGCAGCCAGGAGGGCATTGATCCGGTCGAGCTGCAGGCAGTGTTCCGTATGGCCAAGCCAGAGGCCAAGGACAAGCCGGTCTACAGCAGCGTGACGCTCAACGACGGTAGCCTGGTTGTATTGCGCCTCAATGGCGTCAACGAAGGCGCTGCGGCCACCGATGAAGAGAAATCGGCATACCGCCGCTTCCTCGCTTCGCGTGCTGGCCAGCAGGACTTCGCTGCTTACCGCAAGCAGCTGGAAGCCAAGGCCGACATCACTCGCTATTGAGTGATCCACGCCAGAAACAGAAAAGGCCGCTTATGCGGCCTTTTCTGTTTTTAGCATCTGGCTCCCCCGGGGGCGAGAAAGGCTGCCTCCAGCAGCTGTCGGGTATAGGCATGTTGCGGTGCGGCGAAGATATCCGCCGCGGCACCTTGTTCCACCACCTTGCCCTGCTTGACCACCATCAACTGATGGCTCAGCGCCTTGACCACCGCCAGGTCATGGCTGATGAACAGGTAGGTGAGGTTGTATTTGCTCTGCAGTGAACGCAACAGCTCGACCACTTGGCGTTGCACTGTCCGGTCCAGCGCCGAGGTCGGCTCGTCCAGCAGGATCAGCGCCGGCTTCAACACCAGTGCGCGGGCGATGGCGATACGCTGGCGCTGGCCGCCGGAGAACTCGTGCGGGTAGCGATGGCGAGCCTGGGGATCCAGGCCAACTTCGTGCAGGGCGGCGATGATTGCCTGCTCTTGTTCGGCCGCGGTACCGATGCGATGAATACGCAGGCCTTCGCCGACGATGTCGCTGACGCACATACGCGGGCTGAGACTGCCGAACGGGTCCTGGAACACCACCTGCATCTGCCGGCGTAGCGGACGCACCTGTTGTTGATTCAGGTTTTCAAGCGCGGTGCCCTGGAAGCGAATGGCACCCTGGCTGCCGAGCAAACGCAGGATCGCCAGGCCGAGGGTGGATTTGCCCGAGCCGCTTTCGCCCACGATTCCCAGGGTTTGCCCCTGCGGCAGGCTGAAGTTGATGCCGTCCACCGCCTTGACGTGATCGACGGTGCGCCGCAGCAGGCCTTTTTTGATCGGGAACCAGACGCGCAAGTCTTCGACCTCCAGCATCGGCTTGCCTGCCGGGTTGCCGGCCGGACCGCCGCTGGGCTCGGCGCCGAGCAGCATCTGCGTGTACGGGTGCTGCGGGCTGTGGAACAAAGTCTCGCAGTCGGCCTGTTCGACGATGCAGCCGCGTTGCATCACGCACACCCGGTGAGCAATGCGCTTGACCAGATTGAGGTCATGACTGATGAGCAACAGGGCCATCCCCAGGCGCGCCTGCAGCGACTTGAGCAATTCGAGAATCTTCAACTGCACGGTGACGTCCAGCGCCGTGGTCGGCTCGTCGGCAATCAGCAGCTCCGGCTCGTTGGCCAGGGCCATGGCAATCATTACCCGCTGCCGCTGGCCGCCTGAGAGCTCGTGTGGCAGGGCTTTGAGGCGTTTGTGTGGCTCAGGGATGCCTACCAGGTCAAGCAGCTCCAGCGTGCGCGCAGTGGCCTCCTTGCCACGCAGGCCCTTGTGCAGCAGGAGGATCTCGTTGATCTGCTTTTCGATGTTGTGCAGCGGGTTGAGCGAGGTCATCGGCTCCTGGAAGATCATCGCGATGCGGTTGCCGCGAATACGGCGCATCTGCTTTTCATCCAGGGTCAGCAGGTCGCGCCCTTCGTAGTGAATCGTGCCGGATGGGTGGCGCGCCAGCGGGTAGGGCAACAGGCGCAGGATCGAATGGGCGGTCACCGACTTGCCTGAACCGCTTTCACCGACCAGGGCCAGGGTCTCGCCGCGGCGGATGTCGAAGCTGATGCCTTCGACCACCCGTTGGCTCTGCTCGCCGGTGATGAACTCGACCGCCAGGTTGCGCACTTCGATCAAGGTTTCATTGCTCATGTCATTTCCTCGGGTCGAAGGCGTCGCGGGCGGACTCGCCAATGAATACCAGCAGGCTGAGCATCAGCGCCAGCACGGCAAAGGCGCTGATGCCCAGCCAGGGCGCCTGCAGGTTGGACTTGCCCTGGGCCACCAGTTCGCCCAGCGATGGCGCGCCAGGTGGCAGGCCGAAGCCGAGGAAGTCCAGGGCGGTCAGCGTACCGATGGCGCCGGTGAGAATGAAGGGCATGAAGGTCATGGTCGAGATCATGGCGTTGGGCAGGATGTGGCGGAACATGATCGGGCCGTCCTGCATGCCCAGGGCGCGCGCCGCACGAACGTACTCCAGGTTGCGGCCACGCAGGAATTCGGCGCGCACCACATCGACCAGGCTCATCCAGGAAAACAGCAGCATGATCCCCAGCAGCCACCAGAAGTTGGGCTGCACAAAGCTGGCAAGGATGATCAGCAGGTACAGCACCGGCAGGCCCGACCAGATTTCCAGGAAGCGTTGCCCGGCCAGGTCCACCCAGCCGCCGTAGAAGCCCTGCAGGGCGCCGGCTATCACGCCGATGATCGAGCTGAGAATGGTCAGGGTCAGGGCGAACAGTACCGAGATGCGGAAGCCGTAGATCACCCGAGCCAGCACGTCACGGCCCTGATCGTCGGTGCCCAGCCAGTTCTGGGTCGAAGGTGGCGCCGGAGCGGGCACCTTGAGGTCGTAGTTGATGCTCTGGTAGCTGAATGGGATCGGCGCCCAGAGTACCCAGCTGTCCTTGGCGGCCAGCAACTCGCGGATGTAGGGGCTCTTGTAATTGGCCTCCAGCGGGAATTCGCCGCCAAAGGCGGTTTCCGGGTAGCGCTTGAGTGCCGGGAAATACCATTCGCCGTCGTAGCGTACGACCAGGGGCTTGTCGTTGGCGATCAGTTCGGCGCCCAGGCTCAGGCCGAACAGGATCAGGAACAGCCACAGCGACCACCAGCCGCGGCGGTTGGCCTTGAAACGCTCGAAGCGTCGACGGTTGAGAGGGGACAAGGTCATCTCAGTGCTCCCGGCTGTCGAAGTCGATACGGGGGTCGACCAGGGTATAGGTCAGGTCGCCGATCAGTTTCACCACCAGGCCGAGCAGGGTGAAGATGAACAGGGTGCCGAAGACTACCGGGTAGTCACGGTTGATGGCCGCTTCGAAACTCATCAGGCCCAGGCCGTCGAGGGAGAAGATCACCTCGATCAACAGCGAGCCGGTGAAGAAGATGCCGATGAAGGCCGAGGGGAAGCCGGCGATCACCAGCAGCATGGCGTTGCGGAACACGTGGCCATAGAGCACCCGGTTCGGGCTCAGCCCTTTGGCTTTGGCAGTGACCACATATTGCTTGTTGATCTCGTCGAGGAAGCTGTTCTTGGTCAGCAGGGTCATGGTGGCGAAGTTGCCGATCACCAGCGCGGTTACCGGCAGGACCAGGTGCCAGAAATAGTCGAGGATCTTGCCGGTGGTGCTGAGTTCGTCGAAGTTGTTCGAGGTCAGGCCGCGCAGGGGGAACCAGTCAAGGTAGCTGCCACCGGCAAACACCACGATCAGCAAGATCGCGAAGAGGAACGCCGGAATTGCGTAGCCGACGATGATCGCCGAGCTGGTCCAGACGTCGAAGTGGCTGCCGTGACGGGTGGCTTTGGCGATCCCCAGAGGAATCGACACCAGGTACATGATCAAGGTGCTCCACAGGCCCAGGGAAATCGACACCGGCATCTTTTCGATGATCAGGTCGATGACCTTGGCATCGCGGAAGAAGCTGTCACCGAAATCCAGGCGGGCGTAGTTGTTGATCATGATCCACAGACGTTCCGGCGCCGACTTGTCGAAACCGTACATCTTTTCGATTTCCTTGATCAGGGCAGGGTCCAGGCCTTGCGCGCCGCGGTAGTTGGAGCCAGCCACCGAGACTTCGGCACCGCCACCGGCGATGCGGCTGGTCGCGCCCTCGAAGCCCTCGAGCTTGGCGATCATCTGCTCGACCGGGCCGCCGGGTGCGGCCTGGATGATCACGAAGTTGATGATCAGGATGCCCAGCAAGGTCGGAATGATCAGCAGTAAACGCCGGAAAATGTACGCCAGCATGTTATTGCGCCCCTGCGGTCGGTGGCGCATCTGGCGCTGGATTCAGCGGCACGGCCGGTTCTACGTCCGGCTTGATCCACCAGGTGTTGATGCCGATGTCGTACTTGGGCGATACCTTCGGGTGGCCAATGTGGTTCCAGTAGGCAACTCGCCAGGTCTTGATGTGCCAGTTGGGGATCACGTAGTAGCCCCACTGCAGGACCCGGTCGAGGGCGCGGCAGGCTTCGATCAGGCTCTGCCGGGAGTCGGCATTGATCAGGTCTTCGACCAGAACGTCGATAGCCGGATCCTTGAGGCCAATGAAGTTGCGGCTGCCCGGGTTGTCGGCGGCGGCACTCTGCCAGAATTCGCGTTGCTCGTTGCCGGGCGAGTTGGACTGTGGATAGCCGCCGACGATCATGTCGAAATCACGTGAGCGCAGGCGATTGATGTACTGAGATACGTCGACCCGGCGAATCACCAGGTCGATGCCGAGGTCGGCCAGGTTGCGCTTGAACGGCAGCAGGATCCGCTCGAACTCGGTCTGGGCGAGGAGAAACTCGATCGACACCGGTTTGCCCTGGGTGTCCACCATCTTGTCATCGACAATGCGCCAGCCGGCTTCCTGCAGCAGTTTGTAAGCCTTGCGCTGTTGTTCGCGGATCATGCCGCTGCCATCGGTGACCGGATTGGCAAACGCCTGGGTAAAGACCTGTTCGGGAATCTTGCCGCGTAGCGGTTCGAGAAGTTTCAGTTCGGCTGCCGAGGGCAAGCCTTTGGCCGCCATTTCGGAGTTTTCGAAGTAGCTGCCGGTGCGGGTGTAGGCGCCGTTGAACAGTTGTTTGTTGGTCCACTCGAAGTCCAGCAGCAGGCTCAGGGCCTCGCGCACCCGCACATCCTGGAACACCGGGCGACGGATGTTGAAGACGAAGCCTTGCATGCCGGTCGGGTTGCCATTGGGCAACTCCTCCATGATCAGGCGCTTTTCCCGGACGGCGGGCACGTCATAGGCGGTGGCCCAGCTTTTCGCCGCCGTTTCCAGGCGGTAGTCGAACTGACCGGCCTTCAACGCTTCCAGAGACACCGTACTGTCGCGGTAATAATCGGTGGTCATCACGTCAAAGTTGTAAAAACCGCGATTGACCGCCAGGTCCTTGCCCCAGTAGTCCTTGACCCGCTCATAGCGGACCGAGCGTCCGGCCTTGACCTCGGCGACCTTGTACGGGCCGCTGCCCAGCGGAATCTCCAGGTTGCCTTTGGTGAAGTCGCGCCCCTCCCACCAGTGCTTGGGCAGTACCGGCAACTGCCCGAGGATCAACGGCAGTTCGCGGTTGTTGCTGTGCTTGAACTTGAACAGCACCCGCTGCGGGTCTTCGGCGATCACTTCGGCGACATCGGCGTAGTAACCACGAAACAGCGGCGCGCCACTCTTGATCAGGGTGTTGAAGGTGAACACCACGTCTTCGGCGTGAATCGGGTGGCCATCATGAAAGCGTGCTTGCGGGCGCAGGTAGAAGCGCACCCAGCTGTTGTCCGGTGCCTTTTCAATCTTGCCGGCCACCAGGCCGTACTCGGTGAAGGGTTCGTCCAGGCTCTGGGTCATCAGGGTGTCGTAGATCAGGCCGATGTCATCGGCCGGGACGCCCTTGTTGATGAACGGGTTGAGGCTGTCGAAGCCACCAAAACCAGCCTGGCGGAAAGTGCCGCCTTTGGGGGCGTCCGGGTTGACATAGTCGAAGTGTTTGAAGTCGGCCGGGTACTTCGGTGCTTCGTCGTACAGGGTCAGGGCATGTTGCGGGGCAGCCAGTGCCTGGAAACTGAAGCAGGCCAGCAGCAGGGCGAAGGCCTTCAGGCGCAGGCCGGGCAGTGACATCATTGGGCGTTCTCCGAAGGCTTTATCCACCAGCTGTTGAGCCCCAGGGTGTAGGGCGGCGTGGTGACGAAGGCGAACCGGTTACGGTAGGCCAGACGGTGATTGTCCAGGTACCAGTTGGGAATCATGTAGTAGTGCCACAGCAACACCCGGTCCAGGGCCCGTGCTGCTGCCACTTGTTCGTCGCGGCTCTGGGCGGCGAGCAGGGTGTCGAGCAGGTGATCGACCACCGGGTCTTTGACCCCAGCGTAGTTCTTGCTGCCTTTGGTCGAGGCCTGGCTGGAGTGAAAGTACAACCATTGTTCAAGGCCGGGGCTGAGGGTCTGGTTCAGGGTCATCAGAATCATGTCGAAGTCGAACTGGTCCAGACGTTGTTTGTACTGGGCCCGGTCCACGGTGCGCAAGCGCGCATCGATGCCGATGCTGGCAAGATTTTCGACATAAGGTTGCAGGATCCGCTCCAGGTTCGGATTGACCAGCAGCAGCTCGAGCTTCAGCGGGTTGCCTTTGTTGTCGAGCAGGCGCTGACCATTGAGTTTCCAGCCAGCCTGGCCGAGCAGGTTGAGGGCCTGGCGCAGGGTCTGGCGGTTGATGCCGCGCCCGTCGGTGTGGCTGACTTTGTAGGGCTCGGTGAACAAGGCAGCGGGCAACTGCTCGCGATAGGGCGCAAGTAGCAGCCACTCTTTGCCTACCGGCAGGCCACTGGCCGCGAATTCGCTGTTGGGGTAGTAGCTGCTGGCGCGGCGATAGGCACTGCTGAACAGGGCGCGGTTGGTCCACTCGAAATCCAGCATCAGCCCCAGGGCCTGGCGGACTCTTGCGTCGCTGAAGGCTGCACGGCGGCTGTTCATGAACAGGCCTTGGGTCTGGGTCGGGATCTTGTGTGGAATCTGCGCCTTGATCACCTGGCCACGGCGCACCGCCGGGAAGTTATAACCATTGGCCCAGTTCTTGGCCTGGTGCTCGATGTAAATATCGAACTCGCCGGCTTTGAACGCTTCGAAGGCCACGGCGCTGTCGCGGTAGAACTCATACTCGACCCGGGCGAAGTTGTATTTGCCGCGGTTGACCGCGAGGTCCTTGCCCCAGTAATCCTTGACCCGCTCAAACACCAGGCGCCGCCCTGGCTGGACCTGGGTGATGCGGTAGGGGCCACTGCCCAGCGGTGGCTCGAAGGTGGTGGCTTTGAAGTCGCGGCTTTTCCAGTAATGTGCCGGCAGCACCGGCATCTCGCCCAGGCGCAGGATCAGCAACGGATTGCCGGCGCGCTTGAACACGAAGCGGATACGCCTTGGGTTGAGGATGTCGACCCGCTGCACTTCCTGCAGGTTGGTACGGTAGATCGGGTGACCTTCCTTGAGCAGGGTGCGATAGGAAAAAGCCACGTCGCTGGCCGTGATGGGATGGCCGTCATGAAAGCGCGCTTCCGGGCGCAGGTTGAACACCACCCAGCTGCGGTCCTCGCTGTATTCCACGGAGCCTGCAATCAGGCCGTAGCTTGAGGTCGGCTCGTCGCCCGAGGGGTCGTACTGACCGGTGCCGACCATCAGCGGTTCATTCAGCTCGGTTACCCCGTACTGCAAGAAGTTGGGAGTGGTGACCGGGCTTGAACCCTTGAAGGTGTAGGGGTTGAGCGTATCGAACGTGCCAAATGCCATGGCGCGCAAGGTGCCGCCCTTGGGCGCTTGCGGATTGACCCAGTCGAAGTGGGTGAATTTGGCTGGATACTTGAGCGTGCCGAACTGGGCGTAACCATGGCTTTCGCTGATTGTTGCGCCCGCGGGAAAGCTCAAGACCAGGCTGATTGACAGCAACAGGAGGGGACGTATCAAGTCGGCGATCCGATCCAGGCGGCTTGGGCTTTGTTCCAGCTACAGTAACAGCTTGTATCGGCTGGAAAAAGAGGTCCGCCAGGACGGTCGGTGTGGCTCCGGTCTAGAGTGCGGAGCCTGGTGTTCAGTGTGGCAGGTAAACAGTCAGGGTCTGGCCTGGCTTGAGGGCATGGCCGCTACGCGGATTCCAGCGCTTGAGGTGCTGCATTTCGACGTTGAAACGCTTGGCCACCAGGTACAGCGAGTCGCCTTTGCGGACCTTGTACTGGGTGGATTTTTTCTGGTTCTTGTCCTGCACCGGCTGGGCGCTTTGCATGACCAGCGTCTGTCCGGCCTTGAGGCCATGACCAGACAGTTTGTTCCAGCGCTGCAGGTCTTTGACGCTGACCTTGTTGGCCTTGGCGATGCTGCCCAGGCTGTCGCCACGTTTGACCCGGTAACGGCTGTTGCGGGTTGTGGTTGTGCGCGGTGCGGCCTCGGCCAGTGCAGCTTCGAATACGGCCTTTTTCGGCTGCAGCGAGAGCAGCTCTTCGGGCTTCATGTTCGACAGGCTGGCGGTCAGCAACTGCGCCTTGGCGGTCGGTACCAGCAGTTGCTTGGGACCATCGACAGTCATGCGTTTCTTGAACGCCGGGTTGAGCTGGAACATCTCGTCTTCGTCGATATCGGCCAGCTCGGCGACCCGCGACAGGTCCAGGCGGTCATTGATGGCGACGGCTTCGAAGTAGGGTTCGTTGGCGATCGGGTTGAGATTCACGCCATAGGCCTGCGGCGTCATTACTACTTGCGACAGGGCCAGCAACTTGGGCACATAGTTGCGGGTTTCCTGAGGCAGAGGCAGGTTCCAGTAGTCGGTCGGCAGGCCGAGCCTCTCGTTGCGCTCGATGGCCCGGCTGACGGTACCTTCACCGGCGTTGTAGGCGGCCAGGGCGAGCAACCAGTCGCCATTGAACATGTCGTGCAGGCGGCTCAGGTAGTTCAGTGCGGCGTTGGTCGAGGCGGTGATGTCGCGACGGCCGTCGTAGAAACGGGTCTGGCGCAAGTTGAAGTGGCGACCGGTGGACGGAATGAATTGCCACAAACCTACCGCATGGGCCCGGGAATAGGCCATGGGGTTGTAGGCGCTTTCGATGGCCGGCAACAAAGCCAGCTCAAGCGGCATGTTGCGCTCTTCGAGGCGCTCGACGATGTAGTGGATGTACAGGCTGCTTCGGTCGCCGGCGGTTTCCAGGAACGAGGGATTGCTGGCGAACCACAGGCGTTGCTGCTCGATGCGCGGGTTGGCCGCCATGTCGTCCTGCAGGGCGAAGCCTTGGCGCATGCGCTCCCAGACATCCTGAGGTGCCTGCTCGGCCTGTTTGACCGGCACGAACACCGGTTTCTGCTTCATCCTCGCCTGGTAGTTGTGCGCGCGAACGCTCTCGGATTCGTCAAGCTGACGGGTGCTCTGGCAGCCCACCAGGGTGGCGGCCAGGGCCAGCGCACTGGCTTGGGCCAGGCGCGTCAGGGCGACGGAATTGAAGGTTCTGCGGCTATTGGACGACATTGGCTGGGACAAAGTTCCGGGCAAAAATGTCGGGCGATTCTAGAAAGCAGCCCCCCTGTGGTCAACCTTTGAGAACTTTCAGGACCTAGCAGCGGCTGTTTAGAAGCTGTCCTTCCAAGCCCGCAACCCAGCAAAAACAGCACTTGGAGTGGGGTTTTTCAGGGTATTCCGTTCGTCTAATTTTTCTTTAACGGATGTTTCGGCAGTACGCAAAAAGGGGTTGGTCAGCTTTTCCAGTGCCAAGGTTGATGGCAACGTGATGCGATCGTGCGCCCTCAGTTGGGTAACGTCGTCGAAGCGTTGGGCAATGTGCTGGTTATCGGGTTCAACTGCCCTGGCAAAACGCAGATTGCTCAGGGTGTATTCGTGGGTGCAGTACACCAGAGTCTGGGCAGGCAGGGCCGCCAGGCGCTCGAGGGAATGGTGCATCTGCTCGGCGGTACCCTCGAACAGGCGACCGCAGCCCGCCGCAAACAGGGTATCGCCACAAAACAGCAGCGGGCTGGCAGTTTGCCCGCAATAATAAGCAATGTGTCCCAAGGTATGTCCAGGTACTGCAATGATCTGGAAATCCAGACCCAGGACGCGCACGCTGGCTTCGTCGTCCAGGGCCAGGTCACGCCCCGGGATGCGTTCGTGGGCCGGGCCGCAAACCCGCGCAGCGGTGGCTTTCTTGAGCTGCTCGACACCACCGACGTGGTCGTGATGGTGATGGGTGATCAGAATGTCGCTCAGCTGCCAGCCCGGATGACGCTCGAGCCAGGCCAGCACCGGTGCCGCATCGCCTGGGTCGACCACCGCACAGCGCTGGTTGGCAGAATCCTGTAACAACCAGATGTAGTTATCGCTGAAAGCGGGCAGGGCATCGATCTGTATCATGGTGCGATTCGCCAAACGTTGGACATGGGTGCATCTTAGTAGTTATGCACGCTGTCGAGAACCTTCAAGGGAGACTGCAATGACCGATCAAGCCTTCGCCCAGGCCGATCCGCAGTGGCTGGAGCTGATCAGCCTGGCCCGCGACTGGTTCGCCGGCCCCCTGGGGCAGTTGATGCTGCATGAAGAACAACGCCTGCTCGAAGAAGAGCTGGGGCGCTACTTCGGCGGCTATCTGGTGCACTACGGTCCTTGTGCCGAAGCGCCGCCCAAGGCCCCGCAAGTGCAACGCAACGTGCGTCTGGGCGCGCCGTTGCCCGGGGTTGAGATCGTCTGCGAAGAACAGGCCTGGCCGCTGAGCGAGCACGCCGCCGATGTGGTGGTGCTGCAGCATGGCCTGGACTTCAGTCTGTCGCCCCACGGCCTGCTGCGTGAAGCCGCCAGTAGCGTGCGTCCGGGTGGGCACCTGGTGATCATCGGTATCAACCCCTGGAGCAGCTGGGGTGTGCGTCGGGTGTTTGCCCATGATGCCCTGCGCAAGGCACGCTGCATTTCCCCGTCACGGGTCGGCGACTGGCTGAACCTGCTCGGCTTCGCGCTGGAGAAACGCCGCTTCGGGTGCTATCGTCCGCCGCTCGCATCGCCGGCCTGGCAACAGCGCCTGGCGGGCTGGGAGCGGGTCGCCGGCGGCTGGCAAGGCGCGGGTGGCGGTGTCTACCTGCTGGTGGCGCGTAAAATGGTGGTCGGCCTGCGGCCACTGCGTCTGGAACGTCGTGAACCGATGGGCAAACTGCTGCCATTGCCGATGGCCAAGGTCAACCGGCGCCATTCCGAACCCTGAGTTCCGGGCCTGCAAGGCGCGGGCTCCAATCATTGATGAATAGGCTGTAAATGAGCGATAGCGTCGAGATCTTTACCGATGGTGCCTGCAAGGGCAATCCTGGCCCGGGCGGCTGGGGAGTGCTGATGGTCTGCAAGGGCGTCGAAAAGGAGCTATGGGGCGGCGAGCCGGAGACCACCAACAACCGCATGGAACTGATGGCGGCGATCAAGGGCCTGGAAGCGCTCAAACGTGAGTGTGAAGTGCTGTTGGTCACCGACTCCCAATATGTGATGAAAGGCATCAACGAGTGGATGGTCAACTGGAAAAAGCGCGGCTGGAAAACCGCTGCCAAGGAGCCGGTGAAGAACGCCGACCTCTGGCAACTGCTCGATGAGCAGGTCGGGCGCCACAAGGTGACCTGGAAGTGGGTGCGCGGGCACATCGGCCATCATGGCAACGAGCGCGCCGACCAGTTGGCCAACCGCGGCGTTGACGAAGTACGCGGGCTGCGCTGAGCACGCCAGCCGCCACTTGCCCACCAGCTGAGGTAGAATGCCCGGCTTTCACCAGACAAGCTGTACGCGACAGGAGACCACCGGCGTGGAGATTCAGAGCAACAGGTCGGTCGTCCTCGACACCGAAACCACGGGTATGCCGGTTACCGACGGCCACCGGGTCATCGAGATCGGTTGTGTCGAACTGATGGGCCGGCGCCTGACCGGGCGGCACTTCCACGTCTATCTGCAACCGGATCGCGAAAGTGACGAAGGCGCCATCGGCGTACACGGCATCACCGACGCCTTCCTGATCGACAAACCGCGTTTTGCCGAAGTGGCCGATGAATTCTTCGACTTCATCCAGGGCGCTCAGCTGATCATCCACAACGCGGCGTTCGACGTTGGCTTCATCAACAACGAATTCGCGTTGATCGGCCAGCAAGACCGCGCCGATATCTCCCAGCATTGCACCATCCTCGATACCCTGATGATGGCCCGCTCGCGGCATCCGGGGCAGCGCAACAGCCTCGATGCATTGTGCAAGCGTTACGGCATCGACAACTCCGGCCGTGAGCTGCACGGCGCGTTGCTCGACTCGGAGTTGCTGGCCGACGTCTATCTAAGCATGACCGGCGGCCAGACCAGCCTGTCACTGGCCGGGCAGGGCGCCGATGGCGAGGAAAACGGCGAAGACAGCCGTGGCAGCGAAATCCGCCGCCTCATCGGTCGTCAGCCGGGACGCATCATTCCGGCTACCGAGCAGGAACTGGAAGCTCATCTGGCACGCCTGGAAGCCATAGCCAAATCGGCGGGCGGTCCGGCGTTGTGGCAGCAATTGTCCGAGGCCAACTGAGGCAGAATCCGCGCAAGGGGGCTGGCGAGCTTCTACCCTGAAATGACCGACCCGTCATTCGGAGCAGGCGCCCCCTCATGTACAAGGACCTCAAGTTCCCTGTTCTGATCGTTCACCGCGACATCAAGGCCGATACCTTAGCCGGTGAGCGCGTGCGCGGTATTGCCGAGGAACTGGCCCAGGATGGCTTCAGTATTCTTCCGGCGATCGATTATGCTGAAGGCCGCTTACTGGCTTCGACCCATCATGGTCTGGCCTGCATGTTGATCGCTGCCGAAGACGCTGGTGAAAATACCCATTTGCTGCAGAACATGGTCGAGCTGATCCGCCTGGCCCGGCTGCGTGCGCCGCACTTGCCGATCTTTGCCCTGGGCGAGCAGGTGACCCTGGAAAATGCCCCTGCCGATGTCATGAGCGAGCTGAACCAGCTGCGTGGCATTCTCTATCTGTTTGAAGACACCGTGCCGTTTCTGGCCCGGCAAGTGGCGCGGGCGGCACACAACTACCTGGACGGCTTGCTGCCACCGTTTTTCAAAGCGCTGGTGCAGCACACCGCACAATCCAACTACTCGTGGCACACGCCGGGGCACGGCGGCGGGGTGGCCTATCGAAAGAGCCCGGTGGGGCTGGCGTTTCATCAGTTTTTCGGTGAGAACACCTTGCGCTCGGATCTCTCGGTTTCAGTCCCCGAGCTCGGCTCGTTGCTGGATCACACCGGCCCTCTGGCGGCGGCTGAAGCCAGGGCGGCAAAGAACTTTGGCGCCGATCACACTTTCTTCGTCATCAACGGCACTTCCACCGCCAACAAGATCGTCTGGCATTCGATGGTCGGTCGCGATGACCTCGTGCTGGTGGACCGCAACTGCCACAAGTCGGTGGTGCACGCGATCATCATGACGGGTGCCATTCCCTTGTATATGTGCCCGGAGCGCAATGAGCTGGGCATCATCGGGCCGATTCCGCTGAGCGAGTTCAGCCCCGAGTCGATTCGCGCCAAGGTCCAGGCCAACCCCCTGACCCAGGGGCGGGCGCCCAAGGTGAAACTGGCGGTGGTAACCAATTCCACCTATGACGGGCTTTGCTATAACGCCGAGCTGATCAAGCAAATGCTGGGCAACAGTGTCGAGGTGCTGCATTTCGACGAGGCCTGGTACGCCTACGCGGCGTTTCATCCGTTCTTTGCCGGCCGCTATGCCATGGGCACTTCATGCACTGCTGACAGCCCTCTGGTGTTCAGCACCCACTCGACCCACAAGCTGTTGGCGGCCTTCAGCCAGGCTTCGATGATCCATGTGCAGGATGGTGGCGCACGACAGCTGGACCGTGACCGTTTCAATGAAGCGTTCATGATGCATATCTCCACGTCGCCGCAGTACAGCATCCTGGCTTCGCTGGATGTAGCTTCAGCAATGATGGAAGGGCCGGCCGGGCGTTCGCTGTTGCAGGAAATGTTCGACGAAGCGCTGAGTTTTCGTCGGGCCATGGCCAACTTGCGCAAGCATATTGCTGCCGACGACTGGTGGTTCAGTATCTGGCAACCGCCGCAGGTCGAGGGTGTGCAGCAGGTGAGCACAAGTGACTGGCTGTTGGCGCCGCAAGCGGACTGGCACGGGTTTGGTGAAGTCAGCGATGACTATGTGCTGCTTGATCCGGTCAAGGTCACTCTGGTCATGCCAGGGCTTAACGCAGGCGGTGCCTTGAGCGAGCACGGAATCCCGGCGGCGGTGGTCAGCAAGTTTCTCTGGGAGCGTGGCCTGGTGGTGGAAAAGACCGGGCTCTATACCTTCCTGGTGCTGTTCTCCATGGGTATCACCAAGGGCAAATGGAGCACTTTGCTGACCGAGCTGCTGGAGTTCAAACGCAACTATGACGCCAACACCGACCTGCTCGAAAGCCTGCCCTGCGTCGCCCGTCTTGACCCTGAGCGCTATCAGGGGCTGGGCCTGCGCGACCTGTGCGATCAGTTGCATGCCTGCTACCGCAGCAATGCCACCGCCAAGCAGCTCAAACGGCTGTTCACGCGTTTACCAGAAGTGGTGATGAAACCCGCCGATGCTTATGACCGGATGGTGCGTGGAGAGGTGGAGGCGGTACCGATTGACCAATTGCTTGGACGTGTTGCCGCCGTGATGCTGGTGCCGTACCCACCGGGGATTCCGCTGGTCATGCCAGGCGAGCGCTTTACCGAGGCGACCCGTTCAATCATTGACTATCTGGCCTTTGCCGCCGCGTTCGACAGCGGCTTTCCCGGCTTTGTTGCCGACGTTCATGGCCTGCAACATGAAACCAGCGGGCAAGGGCGGATCTACACCGTCGATTGCATCACGGGATGCGGATGATCTCGACACCGCTGCGCGCCAGCTCGAAGCGGTTGTCGCCCAGGTGGTTGACCTTGTCACCGATGGCCAGCTTGTAAGTGGTAATAGGCAGGGATGCGGCACTACCGTCGGCCTCAAGGGTGGCTTCCTGAAACTCATGAACAGGGTAGATGCGGCCTTCTGCGTCCCGTGCATGAAACTGTCCGACCAGTACTGCTGTCATTTACCGTGCAACCTCTAAAAGTTTTCTGTCAGGCATAGACCACTGATTTGCCGGGTAAGTTTTGCTTGTGTGGAAAAAAACTTCAGGCGCTGGGTAGATCATCTATACCTACAAGTTCCTTTGTCCTACATGTCAGGAAATTGCCATGAGCCAGGTGTATTCGGTAGCCGTTGTCGTCGGCAGCTTGCGCAAGGAGTCCTTCAATCGCAAAGTCGCCCTGGCGCTGGCGGAGCTCGCGCCCTCGAACCTCAAATTGACGATAGTCGAAATCGGCAATCTGCCTCTTTATAACGAAGATATTGATGTCGACCCGCCAGCGGCTTACAAGGCGTTCCGCGAGCAGATCCGCAGCAGTGATGCGGTGCTGTTCGTCACCCCGGAGTACAACCGCTCGGTGCCGGGGGTGTTGAAGAACGCTATCGATGTCGGCTCAAGGCCTTATGGGCAAAGTGCCTGGAGCGGCAAGCCGGGTGCGGTGATCAGTGTTTCGCCCGGAGCGGTGGGCGGTTTTGGGGCCAACCATCATCTGCGCCAGTCACTGGTGTTTCTCGATGTGCCGTGCATGCAGCAGCCTGAGGCGTATATCGGTGGGGCAGCGAGCCTGTTCGACGAAAATGGCAAGCTGTCGGAGAAGGTACAGCCGTTTTTGCAGACTTTCATTGATAAGTATGCGGCGTGGGTTGACCAGCATCAGAAATAGTCCGGTGGCCTCATCGCCGGCAAGGCCGGCTCCCACAGTGGCCTGATGTCTTCAGTCTTGTGGGAGCCGGCCTTGCCGGCGATTGGGATCTGAGGATTTACACCGCTTGAGGCATCTCGCCGCGAGCCAGACGCTTGTTGATATCAGCGATCACTTCCGGTAGCTCATTGATGGTGTCGATCAGGTAATGCGGGCGTGAGCCTTCGAACAGCGCGTGGATGCGTTTGCGCTCGCTGTCCAGGGTGTCCGAGGCCAGGGCACGGTAGCCTTCGTAGGTCAGGCCCAGGGCATTGCCCGAGCACACCAGCGCCACCGTCCACATGCCGGCGCGGCGGCCTTCGAGGATACCGGGCACGGTATCGTCGACCTTGACGCAGGCCGCGACATCGTCGATCCCTAAGGCAATCACGTTAGCCAGGGCCTGCGCAGGCCAAGGGCGGCCGTTAGGGGTTTCATCGGTTGCCACAACGTGATCGGCGACATAGCCATTCTGAGCGGCCAGCTCAACCACCTTGTCCATCACCACTTTCGGGTAGCCGGAGCAGGAACCGATTTTCAGGCCGTCCTTGCGCAGGCCGGTCAGGGTGTCGAGGGCACCGGGGATCAGTGCCGAGTGCACGGCGATCTTCTCGATCTGCAAGGGCATGAAGCGCTCATAGATGGCCGTGACATCGTCGTCGGTCGGGGTGCGACCAAACACCTTGCGATAACGTTCGGCAATCTGCGGTTGGTCGCACAGGGTACGGATATGGTCCCACTTGCCCATGCCCATCGGGCCACGGGCTTCTTCGATGGATACTTCGACGTCGAATTCGGCAAAGGCTTCGACGAAGATCTGGGTCGGCGCGAAGGAGCCGAAATCGACCACGGTGCCGGCCCAGTCGAGGATGGCGGCTTGCAGTTGTGTTGGGTTGCTGTAGTTCATGTGCGAATTCCTAGAGAGAGTGGCAACGCTTCAGATATCCAGTACTTCCATTTCCCGCAGCACTTCGGCCACCGCATTCACCGCGGCTTGCATGCCGTCCGGGCCGACGACGCCGATGCAACCGACGCGGAAGGTTTCGACCTGGGTCAACTTGCCCGGGTAGAGGATGAAACCCTTGGCCTTGACCCGTTCGTAGAAGTCCTTGAACTGATAGCGTGGGTCGTTCGGGGCGTGGAAGGTCACGATGATCGGTGCCTGGATCTCGCTCGGCAGAAAGCTGCGCAGGCCGATCGCCGCCATGCCGTCGAGCAGCACTTTGCAGTTGCTGGCGTAGCGCTGGTGACGGGCAGGCAGGCCACCTTCCTCGTTGTATTGCAGCAACGCCTCGTGCAGCGCGGCGACCACATGGGTGGGGGGAGTGAAGCGCCACTGGCCGGTCTTGGCCATGTAGGCATGTTGATCCTGCAGGTCCATGGCCAGGGACGGCGAATTACCTTCGGCGGCGGCCAGGGAGGCTTTGTTGGCGAAGACGAAACCCATGCCAGGCACCCCTTCCAGGCACTTGCCGGAGGCGGCGATCAGGGCGTCGAACGGCACTTCGCGGGCATCGATCGGCAGTGCGCCGAATGAGCTCATGGCATCGATGATCAGACGCTTGCCGTGACGGGCAATCACCTCGGCGATTTCCGGCAGCGGATTAAGGATGCCGGTGCTGGTTTCGCAGTGGATCAGCGCCACATGGGTGATGCTGCTGTCAGCGGTCAGCAGGCGATCGACATCGGCAGCGGTGGTCGGTTGGTCTTCAGCGGTTTCAAAGGTGCTGTAGGCGCGGCCCAGGACCTTGCAGATCTTCGCCAGGCGCTGGCCATAGGCACCGTTGATCAGTACCAGAACCTTGCCATCGCGAGGCACCAGGGTGCCGATGGCGGCTTCGACGGCGAAGGTGCCACTGCCTTGCAGGGGCACACAGTGGTGGCTGTCGGCGCCGTTGACGATGGCCAGCAATTGTTCGCACAGGCTGGCGGTCAGTTGGTTGAAGTCACGGTCCCAGGAACCCCAGTCCACCATCATCGCTTGGCGGGTGCGGGACGAGGTGGTCAAAGGACCAGGGGTCAGCAGGATAGGGGCGTTGCTCATTCCGAAGTTCCTCACAAGCGGTGGGCTGAAACTACGGGGCCTAAGTTGCAATTCTGCGCGTCATCAATCAAATTGTTTGTTGTTATGCCAGCCATAAGTCAGGCCGATAGATATGAATTTGTTCCAGCTCCGCGCGTTTGACGCCGTGGCCCGTGAGGGCAGCTTTACCCGTGCTGCGGCGCGGCTGTTCATCAGCCAGCCGGCGGTCACCGGGCATATCAAGGCTTTGGAAGAGCATTACCAGATCACTTTGCTGCGGCGCACCGCACGGCGCGTCGAGCTGACGGAGGAGGGCACGCGCCTGGCGGCGATCACCCGGGCGATGTTTGGTCTGGCCGAGGAGGCCCAGGCCATGCTTGAGGCCAATCGCCAGTTGCTTACCGGGCGCCTGGAGGTGGCTGCCGATGGACCGCACCGGGTCATGCCGATGCTTGCCCAGCTCCGCGCACGTTACCCTGGCATTACCGTCAACCTGCGCTTGGGCAATGCCCAGGAAACCCTGGCCGCACTGCTTAGCGAACATGCGGATGTGGCCGTGTTGACCGAAGTCGAGCCGCGCAAGGGGCTGCACCTGCAAAGCCTGGGTGAATCGCGGATGTGTGCCCTGTTGCCCGTCGGCCATCCGTGGGTGGATGGCCAGGGCGAGTTACCGTTGGCCAAGCTGGATCGGCAGATCATGGTACTGCGCGAACCCAGTTCGATTACCCGGCGCACATTCGATCAGGCCTGCGCCGAGGCCAAGGTGCAGCCACGGGTGTTACTGGAGCTGGACAGCCGCGAAGCGGTCACCGAGGCGGTGGCGGCGGAGCTGGGCATCGGCATCGTCTCGTCGGTGGAAGTGGCTCATGATCCGCGGGTGGTGGCGCGTCCGATTGCCGGCAACGGCCTGATCAACCGGCACATGATCGGTTGTTTGCAACGGCGTCGTGAGCTGCGGCTGATCCAGGCGTTCCTGAGTCTGGCCGAACAGCATTGATGCAGCGCTGGCATTCTTCAGCGGTCGGCCTAAGATGGCCGGCACCGAGCAACCTGGCGCTGGATGGCCGATGAGCGAGAAAGACACGATTTCCATGCAGCTTGTGCGCGAAGCGCTGTTGCAGACCTGTCCATCGGGATTGCCCGATGCCGGTATGCTGCTGCGTGCCGGTATCGATCCGGAACAGCTCGAGTTGCCCCAGGCACGGGTTACCGCGGACGCCTATGCACGGCTGTGGCGGTTGCTGGCGCGGCGCTGCAACGATGAGTTCTTCGCCATGGACCAGCGCGGTCTGCCCAATGGCAGCCTGGCTTTTCTGACCCGCGCTGCCATGGCTCAACCGAGTTTGGGCGCCGGCCTTGATATTGCCCTGGGCTTTCTCTCACTGATGCTTGAAGACTTGCAGCCAGGACTGGTGCGTCAACAGAGTCTGGCCGAAATCGTCGTCAACGAACCACGCGAACAGCCGCGCCGTGCCTTTACCTACTTTACCTTCTGGATGATCGTGCATGGCGTGGCCTGTTGGCTGGCAGGGCGGCGTATCCCGATACTGGCCATCGATCTGCGCTGCTCGGAGCCACCGTTCTGTGATGACTACCGGGTAATGTTTTCGGAAAACCTGCAATTCGACCGTCCACGCACCCGCATGATCATCGCTGCGGACTGCCTGGAACTGCCGATAAAGCGCACGCCACAAGAGCTGCAGCGCTTTCTTGCCGAGGCGCCGGGTAACATCCTGGTCAAGTACCGTGACCCGGCAAGCCTGGCCAGGCGTATCCGCGCCAACCTTCTTGGCCTCGATCCCGCCCAATGGCCGGACGCCCGCAGTCTGGCCGGTCTCTTGTGCCTGTCCAGTGCGACCCTGCGCCGACGACTGGCCGAGGAGGGGCAGACCTATCAGGGTTTGAAGGACAGTGTGCGCCGTGAGCTGGCGATCGCCTGGCTGGCCCAGGCAGAGCCAGGCTTGAGCGATATCGCCGAGCGGCTGGGGTTTGCCGATAGCAGTTCGTTCTACAAAGCCTTTCGCAAGTGGTTCGGCTGCAACCCTGGGCACTATCGCGCGCTGGTGCAGGCGCGCGAAGACGAGGGCGGCTGAACGGGTGGTTTTCCCGGTGCCGGGGGGGGGCAAGCGACTGCAGAGTGGCAGCTTGTCAACCTATCGGTACCGACCATGTCCGAATCAGCTAAAGATATCCCGCTCGAAAAAGCCACCGATGCGTTCATCGCACAAACACTGCCTGCCTGGCTGAAAGACACCAGTCATGAACAGTTCGAGACTTTGCGCACCCGCTTCGAGAAGCATGTGCAAAGCCAGCAGGAAGTTCAAAAAGTACTTGCCAAGCTGCAATCGCTGGACAGCTTCGCCACACCTCTGCTGGAGGCCAAGCTGCTTTCGTCCCTTTCCCTGACGGTCGAGCTTGATAAGGCACAATGGCGGGAAGAGCGCCGTAAACTGGGCGTCGATGCAACAGGGCCCACGGAACACAGTAGCTATTTTGTCCGTGTGCCGGCTTTGCAGAAGTTCCTGCAGAACTTCAAGGACGCCGAGCCATTTTTCGAACAGACCGGCCTGGTCTATCCGGCTGATATGTCGGCGGAGCATACGGAGCAAGTGCTGACGACAGACAGTGCCCAGCTCGTCAGACTCTGTCGTGAGCTGGATGTGGGCAAGCAATACCAGCAACACCTGGACAGCGTACTCGACGCTGATTGCACGACCACGCTTACCGAGGACAAGCGCCTGCAATTGGCACTGGCCACTGAAATAGCGGCGCTGAAAAAGCAGTTGAAGGCTGATGACCTGGACATGCTGCGTCGGGTAGTCGCTGATAAGCCCCCGACCCACGCGCAAAGTGACAGGGTTCATGCCGGTGCTCTGCAGGCACTGGGCCATCGTGTGGAAGGTGCCCTGGCATTTGAGCTGCAAGAGATCATTCCTGTAGCTGGCGGTTTTCCGCGAACCAAAGTGCAGGGTGTGATCCTCTTTCTGCCTGACGATCCTGCGCAATCCCTGCGTGCGTTTGACACCTGGCACGAAGCCAGTCTGGCCCTCGGTAATCTGCTGCGCGATCCAGGTTATCAGCGAGGATTCAATCAGCGCATAGCATTGGCGGATCGCCCGGACTATCTGGCGACATTGCGCAAGCGCCTGGCCGATGTGAAGACCGATGCAACGGCGAGCTGTGAGGTCATTTACGACCCGCTGTTTCAGACACTGGCCATCCAGCAGTTGCAACGCATTCGCGACAACGCGCGGTTTCTTGCGGTGCCTACCGCCCAGGCCAATGCCCGCGCCAGCGCCGAGCGCCTGCTGGTTCTCGAATCTGCCGGGTTGACCGTACTCAACCTGGCAGGTTTGTTCGTCCCGGCTATCGGTGCCGTTCTGGCGGCCGACCTGGTCGCCCAGACCCTCTGCGAGGTGTGCGAAGGGGTCCAGGACTGGAGTCAAGGTCACCAGCATGAAGCTATCGATCACCTGCTCGGGGTTGCCGAGACGGTAGTGGTCAGCGCCGCGCTGGTGGCCGGCACGGCGCTGGTGGCCCGGGGTTTCACACGTAGCGCGGTGGTCGATCAACTGACCCCTGTGCTGAATGATGCGGGAAAGCCACGATTGTGGTCCGGTGATGTGACGGCTTATGAGGACACTGCCCCGCCCGGCGACCTGATTGAGCTGGATAATGGTCTGCTGTCCGATGGCACCGGGCATTGGTGGCGTCACGGCGAAACCTATTATCAGGTCAGGTCCGTCAAGGGACGTAGCGTATGGCAACTGCGTCATCCGCAACGTGAGGCGAGCTTCGGGCCGTTGCTAGAATTCAACGGCGAACGATGCTGGAAGCTGTTCACCGAACATCCCATTGAGTGGCAAGGGGCCGGCTTGATGCTGGGGCGTTTATGGCCGCCGGCTTCGAGCCTGAGTGCTCAGCGTATCGAGCAGATACTGAAGGTCGCGGATGTAGATGAAGCGCAGCTTCGCGGTCTGCTGGTGGAACGTCGGCCGTTACCGGTGGAGTTGCGTGACAGCTTGGAGCGCTTTGCCGTGGATGCCCGCGTAGATACATTCTTCGAGCAACTGGGCGAGGGGCGAGAAGACGACTCGGAGTTGTTTCAATGGTGCATTGATGCCTTGAAGATTGACACGCTGTCGATCGAGGAGCAAAGGGTAGACCTCCTTGATGATGCGCCGGCGCTACGCGAGCAATTGCTCGAGTACTTCTCGCGTCAATATGTGGCAAAGGATCCGCTGTTGACACAGACATCGCAGGATATCAAAGCGATGCTGGCATTGATCCAGCGGGACTTCAAAGGCCTGCCCGACGCCTATGCGCTGGATGTGTTGAAACTTGCCACTGACGCGCACCGTCTACGGATGGTCGCGGACAAGCGGATTCCCCTGGCAGTCGCCGAGCAGGCCCGTGCGCACCTACAGCTCGCACAGCTGACACGCATGCGCGAAGGCTTGTACCTCAACAGTAGCTATAAGCCAGAAACGGTCTCGCTGGTGTTTGCCCTGTTGCGCAAGCATGCCAGGTTATCAGGCAGCGCCGACATAGAATTGCGTGAAGGCTCCGATACCGGGCGTGTGCTGGCGCGTTTGCATCCGGGCAATGACCCGGAGGGGGTCACTGTCACGCTGGTGAGAGGTGTCGGCGGTTTCCGCTGCTATGACCCGCAGGGTCGAGAACTGGACAACGATCTCGACGATCCTGACAGTCTGGCCGAAGTCCTGCTCAGGCATCTGTCCAAGAGCGATCTCGCGCGTTTGACATGGGATGGCGCAAACGCAAAAGACCAGATCAACACTGCCCTGCGCAGCTGGCTACCCTCGGGACGCAAGGCCCTTTTCGAACTGACAGGGCTGAGCGAGATAAAGCCGCGCTACAGTCCGCTCCGACGGCTTCCCGATGGGCGCTTCGGCTACCTGCTCAGCGGTCGTGGCGAAGGCCGACACCCCTCGCGGCGTGCACTCATCGACGCGGCACGCTCACTCTATCCAACGTTAGGCTCCAGGATTCTGGACAACATAGTCACGGATCTATTAGCGACGCCGGAAACAGCCTACATCAGGCTGATTCAGCAATTTCGGCAGTACCGTCAGCTTGATGAAGCGCTGCATGCCTGGGTGGTGCAAGGGCATGCCGGCAATCTTTCCGGGGCTCGCCAACACTTTGCCGATGAGTTGCGTCGGAGCTGGCGTCTGGAGGGGCGACGGCTTGTAACGTCGAGCGGGGAATCGGCCGGTTATCGTCTGAGCCTGGTCGGCATGGACATCAGAACCTTGCCAACGTTGCCTGCAAATGCGGATTTTAACCACATCAGCGATCTGATCCTGGTAGGTCTGCATCTGGACGCAATGCCGGTAGGGTTCCTGCGCTGTTTTTCCGGGGTGCGCTGGCTTAACCTGAGCAACAACGCGCTGGTTGATGTGCCTGCAGAAATCCGCCAGTTGAACCAATTGACTACCCTGCGTCTGTCAGGTAACCGGATACGTATGACTCCGACAGCCGTCGAGTCCTTGCGCGGTCTATCTCGCTTGCACACCCTGGACTTGAGCGCCAATCCGCTGGGTGTAATCAGCCTTGAATTCCACCAGCTGTCTCGGCTTCGCGAGCTGAACCTGCGTCGGGCGAATTTGCAGGCGGTACCCGTTGGGCTGGAGTGGTGTGGACTGTTGGAGATGGCCGATCTTCGTGACAATCAGATCGCGGTGTTGCCGGAAGCCTTGCTCAATGCTCCACTGGAGACGCGCCGTGCCGTGGAGCTGCGTAACAACCCTGTACCGGTGGGTATGCTTGACCGTTTGTACGCACCCGACCCTGTGCCGGATGTGCTGCCACCGCCAGTGGTTGCGCATACGCAGGCCAGGGAGACCTGGCTTGCAACCCTGGAGGCATCGGCAAGAGCGGATCGCGAAAAACAATGGGATGACCTGCAGGCGCAACCCGGCAGTAACGAGTTTTTTCTCTTGCTTGGGAAGTTGACCGAAACCAGTGATTATCGGCAAGCCCGACAGGACCTCTCTCGACGGGTGTGGGCGGTAATCGACGCTGTCAGTGACGAACAGGTGCTGCGCCAGGAACTGTTCAAACTGGCAAGCGAGCGCGGATGTGCGGACCTGGTGATCACGTGCTTCAGCACGCTGGAGGTGCGTGTCCTGGTTGCTCAGGCGCTACGCGGGCGCGCATCAGGGGAAGAGCAGGCATCGTTGCTTGGTCTGGCGCGAGGCTTGTTTCGTCTGGATAGAGTCGAGGCGATTGCACGTCAGGACATTGAGCGGCGCGTGGCGCTAGAGACGGACAGACTGCGAAATAGCGGATTATCCGAGGAAGATGCAGCGGCGCGTGTGCGCATAGATGAGGTTGAGATCATCCTGGCTTACCGTATCGGTGTTGCCCGAACCCTGGACCTGCCTGGTCAACCAAGGACCATGCAATTTGAGCGAATCGCCGGGGTAACGCAGCAGCAGCTACACAACGCCGCCGCTACGGTGCGATGGGAGTCAGGCACCGACGCCCTGGTGACTGACATCTGTCAGAGGGATTTCTGGATAGCGTATCTGAAGCGCGAGCATGCTGCGCGGTTCCAGCAGGCTGAACAGCCATTCTGGGATCAACTGGAGGCTCTGCACGGTTTGCCGGAAGGAGAGGTACTGGCACGTAGTGAGCAGATCAAAAAAGACTTCAGGAAAGCTGAAGGCGATTTGATCGGGCAGCTGACCCGCGAAGCCCTGCGGACGTTGCCTGCGGACGATTGAAGGGTCTATGCGCCGGCCAAACCGCTCATCCCAATTGAGCGCTTTGGCCATTGCCGAGCGCCGTTCGCGGCGACAACATCGTCAGATCAAAGGTGATACTCCAACAATAAAAAATCAGGAGTCTGACGATGCGTGATTACGCTACGGCCGCAAGCGGCTTCGACTATCCCCGGGTGGCCAGCGCAACCTTGTTTGGCAGTCTCGATGCGCTCAATGCCTGTGTCGAATGCTGTGACCGGCATGTCGGCGGCAATCGTGTTGCACTGAACTGGGAGGGCCGCGATGGCAGCAGCGCCCAGTACAGCTTCGAGCAGTTGCAACAGTCCGCCGCGCGCCTGGCCAATGTGCTCAAGGCCCAGGGGGTGGGCGTCGGGGACCGGGTCGCCGGGTTGATGCCGCGTACCGCCGAGTTACTGATCACCGTACTGGCCACCTGGCGCCTGGGTGCGGTTTATCAACCTTTGTTCACTGCCTTCGGGCCTAAAGCCATTGAACACCGGCTGGAGCAGTCGGGCGCCAAGGCAGTGGTCACCGAGCCACTCAACCGCAGCAAGCTCGACGATGTGCATGGGTGTCCGACGATCATCTGCGTCGGTGCCCGGGACGGATCCAGTGATGTCGACTTCCACACGGCGCTGGCGGCTGCCAGTGATCATTGCGAGCCTGTGTTGCTGGGTGCCGACGCGCCGTTCCTGCTGATGTTCACCTCCGGTACCACCGGCCCGGCCAAACCGCTGGAAGTGCCGTTGCGTGCCATCGTCGCCTTCCAGGGTTACATGCGCGACGCCATCGATTTGCGTCCTGAAGACAACTTCTGGAATCTCGCCGACCCGGGCTGGGCCTACGGCCTTTACTACGCGGTCACCGGACCGCTGGCACTGGGCCATTCCACGACCTTTTTCGATGGCCCGTTCAGCGTTGAAAGCACCTGCCGGGTCATCAACAAATACGCCATCAGCAATCTGGCCGGTTCGCCTACCGCCTATCGTCTGTTGATCGCCGCCGGCAGCGAATTCAGCGCGCCGATCAAGGGCCGTCTGCGGGTAGTCAGTAGCGCCGGCGAGCCGCTCAATCCGGAAGTCATCCGCTGGTTTGCCGACGAGCTGGAGGTAACCATTCACGACCATTACGGGCAAACCGAGCTGGGCATGGTGCTGTGCAACCACCATGGCCTGCAGCACCCGGTGCACCTGGGCTCGGCGGGGTTTGCCATTCCCGGTCACCGCATCGTCGTGCTGGACGAGCAGGCCAACGAGCTGCCGGCCGGCCAGCCAGGCATTCTCGCTGTGGACCGCGAACAGTCGCCATTGTGCTGGTTCGCGGGCTATCACGGTTTGCCGACCAAATCCTTCGTCGGCAAGTACTACCTCAGTGGTGACACTGTCGAACTCAACAGCGACGGCAGCATCAGTTTTGTCGGCCGCAGCGATGACGTGATCACTACCTCCGGTTACCGGGTCGGGCCTTTCGACGTCGAGAGTGCGCTGATCGAGCACCCGGCAGTGATCGAGGCTGCCGTAGTTGGCAAGCCGGACCCGGAGCGTACCGAACTGATCAAGGCCTTTGTGGTGCTGGCTAGCGGTCAGCAGCCCAGCGAGGAGTTGGCTGAGGCACTGAAACAGCATGTGCGTCAGCGCCTCTATGCCCACGCCTATCCACGTGAAATCGAATTTGTCAGCGAGCTGCCCAAAACCCCGAGCGGCAAGCTGCAGCGTTTCATCCTGCGCAACCAGGAAATAGCCAAACAACAAGCTGCGCTGGCCTCGACCGCCGGCGCCTGAGGAAAGACCATCATGCAGATTGCCAACAAGAACTTTATCGTCAGCGGCGCCGCCTCAGGTCTGGGCGCTGCTACCGCGCAGATGCTCATCGAGGCCGGTGCTCAGGTGATGCTGGTCGACCTCAATGCCGAAGCCGTAGCCGCCAAGGCCCAGGAACTGGGCGCCAAGGCGCGCTTTGCGGTCGCCGACATCAGCCAGGAAGCCGCCGCCAAGGCTGCGGTGGATGCTGCCATTGGCGCTTTCGGCAGTCTCCACGGGCTGGTCAACTGCGCAGGCATCGTCGGCGCCGAGAAAGTCCTGGGCAAGAACGGCCCACACGGTCTGGAAAGCTTCAGCCGGGTGATCAACGTCAACCTGATTGGCAGCTTCAACCTGCTGCGCCTGGCCGCCGCGGCCATGGCTGAAGGCGAAGCAGCTGCCGATGGCGAGCGTGGAGTGATCATCAATACCGCCTCGATTGCCGCCTACGACGGGCAAATCGGTCAGGCCGCCTACGCTGCGTCCAAAGGCGCGATCGCCAGTCTGACCCTGCCTGCGGCGCGTGAACTGGCGCGCTTTGGCATCCGCGTGATGACCATCGCCCCGGGTATTTTCGAGACCCCGATGATGGCTGGCATGACCCAGGAAGTGCGCGATTCGCTGGCCGCCGGAGTACCGTTCCCGCCACGCCTCGGTCGTCCACAGGAATACGCTGCGCTGGCGCGGCATATCATCGAAAACAGCATGCTCAACGGCGAGGTGATCCGTCTTGACGGTGCCTTGCGTATGGCCGCCAAGTAATTGCAGGAGTACCTATCATGACCCTCGCCAATGATCCGATTGTAATCGTCAGCGCCGTGCGCACCCCCATGGGCGGCCTGCAGGGCGACCTGAAAAGCCTCACCGCGCCACAGTTGGGCGCTGCGGCCATTCGTGCTGCGGTCGAGCGTGCCGGGGTTGCCCCGGACAGCGTCGAACAGGTGCTGTTCGGCTGCGTGTTGCCAGCCGGTCTGGGCCAGGCGCCAGCACGCCAGGCGGCGTTGGGCGCAGGGCTGAGCAAGGGCACCACCTGCACCACACTGAACAAGATGTGCGGCTCGGGCATGCAGGCGGCGATCATGGCGCACGACCTGCTGCTGGCCGGCAGCGCCGATGTAGTGGTGGCCGGTGGCATGGAGAGCATGTCCAACGCCCCGTACCTGCTGGACAAGGCGCGCAGCGGCTATCGCATGGGCCACGGCAAGATCATCGACCATATGTTCTTCGACGGCTTGGAAGATGCCTACGACAAGGGCCGCCTGATGGGCACCTTTGCCGAGGACTGCGCCGAGGGCAACGGTTTTACCCGTCAGCAGCAGGACGACTTTGCCATTGCCTCGCTGACTCGTGCCCAGCAGGCAATCAAGGACGGCAGCTTTGCCAGCGAAATCGTCCCGGTAGAAGTGACCGAAGGCAAGACCCAGCGCCTGGTCAGTGACGACGAGCAGCCGCCCAAGGCGCGCCTGGACAAGATTCCCCAGCTCAAACCGGCGTTCCGTGACGGCGGTACGGTCACGGCAGCCAACTCCAGCTCCATTTCCGACGGCGCTGCGGCCCTGGTGCTGATGCGCCGTTCCCAGGCTGAAAAGCACGGGCTCAAACCACTGGCGGTCATCCATGGTCACGCCGCTTTTGCCGATACCCCGGCGTTGTTCCCGACTGCACCGATTGGCGCCATCGACAAACTGATCAAGCGCACCGGCTGGAACCTGGCCGAGGTCGATCTGTTCGAAATCAACGAGGCATTTGCCGTGGTCACGCTGGCGGCGATGAAGCACCTGGACCTGCCGCACGACAAGGTCAATATCCACGGTGGCGCCTGCGCCCTGGGCCATCCGATTGGCGCTTCGGGCGCACGAATCCTGGTCACCCTGCTGGCAGCCCTGCGCCAGAAAGGCCTGCGTCGCGGTATCGCGGCGATCTGCATCGGCGGTGGTGAAGCAACTGCCATGGCCGTCGAGTGTTTGTACTGAGGTGCACCATGCTAGTCAATGACGAACAACAGCAAATCAGTGACGCGGTCCGTCAGTTCGCTCAGGAACGCCTGCGGCCGTTTGCCGAGCAATGGGACCGTGAGCATCGCTTTCCCAAAGAGGCCATCGAGGAGATGGCCGAACTGGGTCTGTTTGGCATGCTGGTGCCGGAGCAATGGGGCGGCAGCGATACCGGCTACGTGGCCTACGCCATGGCGCTGGAAGAGATTGCCGCTGGCGATGGCGCTTGCTCGACCATCATGAGCGTGCACAACTCGGTGGGTTGTGTGCCGATCCTCAAGTTTGGCAATGACGCGCAGAAGCAGCAGTTCCTCAAGCCTCTGGCCAGTGGCGCAATGCTCGGTGCCTTTGCGCTGACCGAGCCCCAGGCCGGTTCCGATGCCAGCAGCCTGAAGACCCGCGCCCGGCGTGAGGGGGATCATTACGTGTTGAACGGCTGCAAGCAGTTCATCACTTCCGGGCAGAATGCCGGGGTGGTGATTGTCTTCGCCGTGACTGATCCCGCTGCCGGCAAACGCGGTATCAGCGCCTTTATCGTCCCGACTGACTCCCCCGGCTATCAGGTTGCCCGGGTCGAGGACAAACTCGGCCAGCACGCTTCCGACACCTGCCAGATCGTTTTCGACGATGTGCGGGTGCCGGTCGCCAACCGCCTGGGCGAGGAAGGCGAGGGCTACAAGATCGCGCTGGCCAACCTCGAAGGCGGCCGTATCGGTATCGCATCGCAGTCAGTGGGCATGGCTCGCGCCGCCTTTGAAGTGGCCCGCGACTATGCACGTGAGCGCCAGAGTTTTGGGAAAGCGCTGATCGAGCATCAGGCTGTGGCTTTCCGCCTGGCTGATATGGCCACCCGTGTCGCTGTCGCCCGGCAGATGGTCCTGCATGCCGCCGCCCTGCGCGATGCCGGGCGTCCGGCGCTGGTCGAAGCGTCGATGGCCAAGCTGTTTGCCTCGGAAATGGCCGAAAAGGTCTGCTCGGATGCCTTGCAGACCCTCGGCGGTTATGGCTATCTGAGCGACTTTCCGCTGGAGCGTATTTACCGCGATGTGCGGGTCTGCCAGATCTATGAAGGCACCAGTGATATTCAGCGCATGGTTATTGCGCGCAATCTTTGAAGGGAGCAGCTTGCATGTCATTTGAAACCATTTTGCTGGACATCCACGGCAAGGTCGGCCTGATCACCCTCAACCGTCCGCAGGCACTCAATGCGCTCAATGCGCAGATCGTTGGCGAGATCAATCAGGCCCTGGATCAGCTGGAAGCCGACCCGAACATCGGTTGCGTCGTGCTCACCGGCTCGGCCAAGGCCTTTGCCGCGGGCGCCGATATCAAGGAAATGGCCGATCTGCGCTATCCGCAGATCTATGTCGATGACCTGTTCAGCGATGCCGACCGTATCGCCAACCGTCGCAAGCCGGTCATTGCTGCGGTATCCGGTTTCGCGCTTGGCGGTGGTTGCGAGCTGGCGATGATGTGCGACTTCATTCTCGCCGCCGACAATGCCAAGTTCGGCCAGCCGGAAATCAACCTCGGCGTGTTGCCCGGCATGGGCGGTACTCAGCGTCTGACCCGTGCCGTCGGCAAGGCCAAGGCCATGGAGCTGTGCTTGAGTGGTCGTCTGATGGGCGCCGAGGAAGCCGAGCGGGCAGGTCTGGTGGCACGCGTAGTACCGCAGGCCGAGTTGCTCGAAGAAGCCTTGAAGGTGGCGGCAACCATCGCCAGCAAGTCGATCCCGATGACCATGATGGTCAAGGAAAGCGTCAACCGTGCCTTCGAGGTCAATCTGGCAGAAGGCGTGCGCTTCGAGCGCCGGGTGTTCCATGCCGCCTTCGCCACCGAAGACCAGAAGGAAGGCATGGCGGCGTTCATCGCCAAGCGCGAAGCGCAGTTCAAGGACCGTTGAAACCAAGGGGCTGCTACGCACCGGTGCGAACCAGCCCCTCTTATCTCGCTACAAGCTGAAGAAGTACCTTGCCGCTGATGCCGCATTGATGGGCGCGCGGTAAACGTCGACCGTTTTTCCGGTGCGAGCATCGATCATACTGGAGCCGGCGGCATGGCGTTGGGCCGCAGTTTTCAGGTGCCCGACGATGAAGCCTTCGCGCGGTGTGCTCATGGCGGGATAGTGGAAGTGGGCATACCACAGCCCCGTGTCATGGTGGCTGATCTCGTATTCGTCGAGAAAATCGTCTGCCCGGCCTTTGACCTTGGCCAGTTGCCTGCGCGGGCCGGCAGCGCGCACCTGGACCTGATCGTGATCAATCAGGTACTGCACCTCACCCATTCTCGGGTTCTGTCTTAACGCAGCCTGGGTCCGCAGCTCCAGAGCCTGAGCTACGAGGGTTTGGGCCAGCTCGTCGAGCGCCTTCATCGTCAGCGCAGCATCCTCAGCGTGGGTTGCTTCATCGGTCTGGTTTGCATCGGTCAAGCGCTGTTCGATGGCCTGACGCTCGGTTTCCAACAGCGATTGCTGGTGTTCAAGCAGCTCCTCGATCTCGATCGGCAGATAGCTGGCCGACGCTGTCGTTTGTAGGCTTTCAAGGACTTGGTGCGCGTTTGCCATCCGCGTACGGCTGTCCTTGAGCAAGCGTTTCAGCGAGCGTGATGAGCCTTGCGAAAGGCTGGGGGCCGGGTGGTCTGCTACTTCGATCCAGTCATCCTGCTGCCGTCGATAGGTGCGTGATGGTGTCTTGTTGTCCGGGCCTGGAATGTCGACCAGCGAATCATTACCCGTCCGGGGCTGTGCCAACAGCAGGCCATGTTCGGTTGTCTCGATCAAACCGGGCGCCTGATTGCGCAGTTGGTTGACCGTGCTGCTGGGCGGGTAGTCAGGAAAATCGGTCAGGTCCTGCTGCACACCATCGGTTATATGTTGTACATCACCACGCAGCTCGCCCAGTACCTGCAATTCAGCGGGGTCATTGAGCAGTGCTTTCAGGTTGTCGAGCTGGCGCAACGTGGCACTGAGCTGCTCATCGATGCTACGCAGCAGGCGGACCTTCAATTCGACCGCAGGCTGCTCAAGATCGGTCAGACGCAGTCTTTGCGCAATACTCAGGTTGAGGGTTTTCCAGGCACGGTCAAGCCAGTAGGTGCCCAGGTCGTCCAGTGAATAGAGCAGGGCCAACCGGTTGAAGTTGTTTTCCGCCCGCAGGAAATGCCACCTCAGATGCTCTGAGCTGGGTTCCTGGTTTGACTGTACTTCTTGATTGAGCTCGGCGATCTTTGCCTGGTGTCGGCTGGCCAAACGCTTTAGTTGCCCGCGAGCGTCGTTCAGCGCCTCAGTACCGATGATCAATTGATCAAGCAGCGACTTCATGGTGTCCAGGCGATTTCTGCTGATTCGCTTATCGGCTTCGGGAAGCCCTTCAAGCTCAGGCGCCTGATTGACCAGGGCGACCAGTTGCAAACGCAGTGGACGATAGAGTTTTTTCAGTGAGCTATAGCTCGATCGCTCGCAACGAATAAGCTCGTACAGCGCCGTTGCCCGCACCACTTTGTACTGTTGGAACGATTCGTCTTTGTTGCTTTCCTGCAGAGTGTGCAGATGTTCACTCCAGAACCTGGCATAGCCTTGGGTTTTCTCCAGAAAACTGCGCACCAGGCGTTCATCAGTGGCGGTTAAGGCCATCTCCAGTACCCTGTCGCGTGTCGCTTTCTGGCTTTTGATCTGTTCAACGTCGCTGAGCAGTTTGGTTTTCAGAGCATTGCTTGCTTGCGCTCTTTCCTGTTTACGCTGCTCCAGTTGCTTGCTCAACGGCATACCTGCGCGCAACCGCAGCGCCAGGTCGAACCGCCAGCGACCGGCCTCGTCTCGGGCCAGCCAGGGTCCGGCGTCATCTGTGGTGGATGCCCCGACGACGCGCGGCTGCTCGCGCTGCGGGTCAATCTCGACCCGGTAGACCTGGTTGTCCAGACTTGCCCAAAGCTGATCGTTGTGCAGGAACAGACCGCGCAGGGGACCACTTGGTATTGGGCTGCGCAACTGTGACAGGGGGATGTCGGCCTGCAGCTTTGCCAGCGCGATGCGTTGCGTTGCGCTAAGCGTGTGATCGGGGCGCGCCCAGCTGAATTCCAACGGGCTTTCACTGGCCTGGATGGGTAGCAGTGGGGGTGGTGGCGGTTCGGCGGGGACCGCCGGAAGAGGTTCAACCTCCTGCGTGTCCAGGCTCACGCCCTGGTAGGAATGGGAGAACAACAGCACAGCGACGTTGACCAGCAGGTTGATCAGGCTGATACGCTGGCCCACCGGGTCGCGCTGGGCATCCGTGCGGATGAAGTCGGCCAGGGCAACACTCATCTGTACCAGCCAGGCGGCTTTGGCCAGAGTGCTGCCTGCCAGTGGCAGGAGCGTGTTGAACAGCAGCCAGCCCAGTGTCTGCCAGCGCGCCCAGCGCGTCGCCGCAGTGCTGCTGGACTGTGCCTTGAAGTGCTGGATAGTTTCATCGACGCACGCCTGGTAGAGCGATGTACCGATGTCAGGTACGGGGACTTCGAGCGAAAGCTCGGCTGGAGCCGGTGTGCCGAACGGCACGCTGAAATCATCCTCGACGGAGTGATACAGGTGCGGCTCCATAAACCCGCCGTGAGCATAAATGCGGCGGGAAGCTTCGGGCAGCCGCTGGAGCAGATCGTCCTGCAGCTCTCCCGGGAGGCTGATGGCAACGAACAGGGCCAGGCGGTCAGAGAACTCCAGCAAGGGTTGTGGATGCAAGGGGCGATAGAGCACACAAGGGCGCTCAGCCGGTTTTTTGGGCTCGATCACCCAGGCGTTGTGCAGCAGGTCCGGCGTCGCCCCGGCCTCGCTGATCAAGCCCAGCGGGCGCATCACCCAGTCATCCGGCGTGGCCGGGGGCAACGCCTGGAACACTTGGCTGATGCCGTTCACCGCGGTCTCGCTCAAGCTGTTGTCACGCAGGTGCAGTTCCAGGGCGAATGCGGGGATCTGTGTGCGTAACTGGGCAGTGAACAGGCGCTGGCGTAGTTGTCGCTGGTCAGCATCATCGAGCATGTTGTGCTTGAGCATCTGCGGGTAGGACGTCCCGATGTCCAGCCTGCTGATCAACTGACGCATGTAGCGTTCGTCCAGCCAGGTAGGCAAGGTCTGCCCTGAAGCCGAGGTCAGTTCGATCCGGCCGGGTGCTAGCAGGCCGAGGTTGCCGATTGCCAGCTGGGCCAGTGAGAAGCGCACTGGATGCACCGTTCCATCGATGATCAACGCATCCTGGCCGGGTATCGCTGCCGCTTCGACCTGATGGTTGATGATCACGACGTCGCGAACCGCCAGATCGCTGCCCGGATGGTCAATACTGATTTGCTTCGCCAGTTGCTGGTAGCTGAACGATTCGGCGTCGTCTATCCCATCGAGCCAGAATTGCCCCGCTGCGTCGTCGTAGCTTTGGGCTGCATCGAGGAGCATCGCGCCATAGCGGCGCATGAGTGGACCTGTGGTGCTGCGCAGCCAGTCTGGAAGGTGTTCGACAAGTTGCTTGCGCAGACTCTGCTCCGTGGCACTGCACAGGGTGATCATGGAAGTCAGGCGGTCCATTTCGAGGCTCATCAGCGGGGCGCTGTATTCGGATTGATACTGCTGCGCCAGTGCGGCAATAGTCCGCAATTGTTGATGGAGTACTCCCTGGGCCTGGGCCTCGAAATTGTTGGTTGTTGTTTGCGTCAGTTGCAGTTTCGGGCGCGAGGCGGTCAGCTTCGGCCATAGTCGACCAAGCCCGTCGAGTAGTGCTTGGCGTGAGGCAATCGGAACCAACTGTCCGGAGGTTGTGTAAATTAGTGTGACAGAGCGTTCTGGGGCACTGTCTGGATGTTCGAGCAGTAGCGCACTGGCTAGATCGATATCCAGGTAGGCGCTGGCTGAGGTGTCCAGTTCGAGTTGCAGCAGGTCAAGTTTACTGGCATTGGGCCAAGCGCTACGGTCCTGAGGGGCAGGGTAGCTGTAGATCAGCCTGGCCATGGCGGCGGTGGTCTGGCTCAACGTGCCAGCGTCGAAGTTGCTGTCGATGGCTGACTTGAAGTGTTGTCTGAGGTAGTTGGCATACCACTGCCAAGGCGTCTGCCCTGACCGGTCCGATTCGCTCCAGAACGATACCAGGGCACGCTGGTATTGCTCCAGCAGGAAAGGACCGCATTCATTGATCAACTGTTCAATTGCATGCAGGTCGATGTCAACGGCGCCTTGCGGGTCTGCGTCTTCATTGAGGCTGAGAAAGTCCTCTCCAGTGGTAAGGTTAAGTGTCGCACGACGGCAAAATCGCTCCGCCAGGGATTGGTACAGGGGCCGCACGTAAGTCTTTTGCGGCGTGCTGTCGATGCTGACCAGAAAGAGCAAGAGAGGGTCGTGATGACTTATCTTGCGCTCGGACCATTGCTCGACCAGGAGGCGTGCGCATACCTCGAACAGGGTCGGGCGCAGACTGAAATGATCGGCGACAGCGCAATCGAGATCGGTGTTGAGGGCGAGACGTTCTTGCAGGCTCATAGGGGGGCGGCTCCACAAAGGGTGAAGCGCTGATTCAGCCGTAGGCATCGGTCAACAGGGTCGTAACGGGATAGCACCTGCGGCGACAGGACGTTCAGTTTCGGCAAGCGGCTCTTGCTTCAGCTGTGCTCAGAGCCCGTTGCCGGGCTGGCAGCAGGGCAATTGTTACTGCATGTTAGGTGTTTACTGCGCCAGGGACGGGTAAACAGGCATGCCTTGGAGGGCTGGCGGGCAGGTCTACGGGGCCGATTGGCGGATTCCAGGCCGTTTAAGCCTGTTGCGCTGTCATTTTTGTTGCCCAGTGCGACGTGGCGCCTTAGACTCCCGCCCCTCGTAAATAGAGTGCCGTAGGGTGCTTGAAGAATTCCGCCGTCGGCGAACTGTCGGTGATGGCAATCCAATCGCTTAAATGCACGTTATTTTCATAGAGAAATCGATGACCAAGGAAAAGTTGCTGGCCATGCCGGCCGATGACTACATGAACGCCGAGCAACATGCGTTCTTCACCAAGTTGCTGCAGTCGATGAAAATCGAGACCCAGGAGCGCATCGAACAGAGCCGCATAGCTATCGAGAGTCTGGACACTCCAGCTGACCCTGCAGATGCCGCCTCTGTTGAAGAAGAACGTACCTGGTTGGTCAACGCTATCGATCGCGACCAGCGCCTGTTGCCACAACTGGAGATGGCCCTGGAGCGAATCAGGGACGACAGCTTTGGTTGGTGCGACGACAGCGGTGAGCCAATTGGCCTCAAGCGCCTGCTGATCAGTCCGACCACCAAGTACTGCATCGAAGCTCAGGAGCGTCACGAGCAGATCGACAAGCACCAGCGTCAGGCCTGACCGGCAGTCTTTCCAAGGCCCCGTGGAGCGATCCTCGGGGCCTTGATGCTTTTCGCCTGTTTGTTGCTTGCGATGCAATACAGCTATACCAGCAATAGCTTTTTCCGCCGCGGGAGCGGGCGTATGATGGCGATATCGTTAGGTTGCTAATTAAATTCCGGAGGGAATGATGGATAGCCGAGTCGATGTCGCCGTGATGATTGGCAGTGGCGTTCCTGCGTCTCTGCAAGCGGTTGGCAAGCGTATTTGCTGGGTTGTGCTGGTCAATGGCGAGCGGCGTGGCACTGCGTTCGCCAGCCGTGATGAGGCTGAGGAATGCCGGCTTGCATGGCTGGAGCAATTACGCGGTAAGCAACAGCCTGGAGCAGTACGCCAGGCTGTTTGAAGGCGGGCTCAACGCTCCAGTGTTCGCGCCAGTTCGCAGGCATCGATGTGTCGACAGCGAAAGCCTTTCACTTGCCCGGTAGTGTGTTCGGTGATGTGGAAGAAGTTGATCCCGGCAGGCACCACGATGTAGCGCGTGCTATGCGCGCTTGAACCTTGGTTTGTAATATTGAGGTAAGAAATGTTGCTTGCCTCTCGACGGATTTCGGTATTTTCGTGCATATTCCTTCCCTGTGATGTGTAGATTGATCCGGGGGCCCGTTCTGCCGAGGGCCCTGGATGTATCTATCGCATTTTCCTGGCAGTTTTGATGTCAGAAAGTACGTTTCCGTCGACGGAAATCCGCCGAATGCCTGTCGTGGGGCCTTGGCTGGCCTGCAAGGATGACGATTCCTTCAGGCGGCAGCACCCGCCCGCACAGACGCTTCGTGCTTATACCCATTAGTCTTTCAGACTTCGACATTGAAGTGACGGTGCCTTCAGGGAGCCATGCTGTTCCTGTGGGGGGACGTCGTGTAATCGGTTTGAGGAATTCTTCATTGGCAGTCAGTAATCTGGATACACACGCCTTGTTTGTACTGGGCGATCTTCGGGCCAAACTGGTCAAACAGTTTCAATCGCGTTTTGTTTATGTCACCGAACAAAACGCGGAAGGCCTGTACATGGCCGAAATCGACACTGAAACCGCGCTGGTTGTCGATGACAAACAGCGATTGGAGCTCAAGGTCGGTGATCATTTCCGCGCTGCGGTATTGCCCAGTCGCGAAGGTGGCAAGCTGGAAGTTCGTTTCCGTGATATCAAGCTTACCGTCTACGGTCTGGGTGATTATGCGTTTGTCTCGGTACCTGAAGGTGAGGGCATCGTCCTGCGTGAAGGCCAGGGCGTGGTGATGATCTTTGCTGCTCGCGAGCAACTGCAGGAAGGCCTGGGCAAGATTCTCAAGGCTGCCACCGGCAAGGCGGCGAAATGGCGCAAAGGCGAGCTGACCACGTTCAAGGCCAGCGAGTGAGCGAGCCGAATGATGCATCACTGGGACGTGCCGGTTTCCATGCGCGGCATCAGGCCCAAGCCCGTGAGCAAGCCGAGCAGTGGCTTGCGCAACGCGAGCGCCTGCAGGGGCGCTGGTTCGATTGGGTAGCCAGCCAGTTGTATCAGTTGAGCCCGCCTGAGTATGCGGCCATGGTCCGCCGCGAACTGCAGGCGCTGACCCAATAGCGCTTAGTGGCCACGATCACGCCCGCTGCTGACTTCCTCCGGCACGTCATCACCGGCCATGCGCTTGCGAAACAGTGCAGCGCGTGCCAGCAGCAAGGTGGTCACTGGTACCGTGATTGCCATTAGGATCGGTATTAGCCAGGCATGCAGCACTGGCCCTTGCTTAAGCGCCGAAAAATACAGGATCGAGGCCAGTGCGACGCACCAGGTTCCCAGGGTCGAGGCCAGGGCCGGTGGGTGCATGCGCTGAAAGAACGCTTTCAGGCGGATCAGGCCCACCGCCCCGCTCAAGGCGAACAGACTGCTCAGTAACAGTAATGCGGCAACCAACAACTCGACCCAGAAGGGCAGTTCGTTCAGGTTATTCATTCGATCACCTCGCCACGCAACAGGAATTTGGCCAGGGCAAACGAGCCGACGAAGCCGAACAAGGCAATCAGCAGTGCCCCCTCGAAGTAAGTGTCGCTGGCATAGCGAATACCCAGCACCAGCATCATCAGCATCGCCAGGATGTACAGGTAGTCCAGCGCCAGAACCCGGTCCTGGGCCGAAGGGCCGCGAAACAGCCGGAACAGGGTCAGAGCCATGGCCAGGGCAAAGATGAACAGGCTGGCGAGAATGGCATTGGCAAGCAGGCCAGTCATTCGAAGATCTCCATCAGCGGACGTTCATAGGTCTGTTTGAAGTGTTCGATGAATTGCGCTTCATCGTCCAGGTCGAACACATGCAGCAGCAGGATGCTGCGATCCAGTGCCAGCTCCGACCAGATAGTGCCGGGGATCACTGTGGTGATCATCGACAGCGCCGCCAGGCCGTGGGCATCGCGCAGGTCCAGTGGAATATGCACGAAGCGAGAGCGCGGCGCACGGCGCTTGGCGGCCCAGACTCCACGAGCCACCTGCAGGTTGGAGATCAGCACGTCAATGCCGACCCGCATGATCAGGCGCAGGACCGTCCAGGGGTGGCGGATGCGTACTGTCACGGGCCGCAACGGCGCCATCAGCAGTGGCGCAAACACGCCCAGCATTACAGCAAGCAACAGATTGCCCGGGCTTACAGAGAGGTTCAGCAGCAACCACAACAGGCACAGGGACAACGACAGCAGCGGAGCGGGAAACAGGCGTTTCATGGTTGCACCTGTGCGCTGGCGGCCTGGCTGGTGGGGCCGGGGATTGGCCGGGTAGCGAGCACCGCGCTGACATATTGCTCAGGGTCCTGAAGGCTCGCGGCGGTGTCCTGGGTATAACGCAGCAGCGGCTCGGCGCGTACGCTCAAGGCGATACACAGCCCGAGCAGAACCACGATGGGAATGCACTCATAGCGACGCAGCGCCGGCGAGGGGCGCTCCTGGGGGGTCCAGAAGCGCTGGATGCCGACGCGGGTCAGGGCAATCAACGAGGCCAGGCCGGAGAGTATCAGTAGCGCTACCAGGGTCCAGCCCTGGATCGAGAGCGGTTGCTCGGGGCTGGTGCCCAGGCCTTGGGGATTGAACAGTGCAGCAATCAGGCTGATCTTGCCGATAAAGCCTGAGAGTGGCGGCATGCCGATGATCAGCAGCGCACAAGCGATAAAGCTCAATCCGAGGAAGGCCATGGTCCAGGGGATCACCTGGCCGATGACGGCCTTCTGTTCGTCATCGAGGTTGATGCCTTTCGGTGGGTGCAAGGATTCGAGCGGCGAAGGGTGGCAGTCGTCGTCATCCAGTGGCAACTCGTTGGCCGAGCGCGAACGCTCGATCAGCTCGGCCAGCAGGAACAGGGCGCACAAAGCCAGGGTCGAGCTGACCAGGTAGAACAACGCCCCGGCCGTCAGTGCGGCCTGACCGAAGCCGATGGCAGCCATGAGCGTGCCCGCCGAAGCCAGGATGCTTATGCTCGCCATTCGCTCCAGGCGCTGGGCGGCAAGGATCGACACGGCTGCGCAGCCCAGCGTTGCCAGGCCGCCATAGACCAGCCATTCGCCACCAAAGAACGATGAAGCGCCAGCCTGACCGGAAAACAGCAACGTCCACAGGCGTAGCACGGTATAGATGCCAACCTTGGTCATGATTGCGAACAGCGCCGCCACGGGCGCGCTGGCGGCGGAGTAGGCCGGCACCAACCAGAAGTTCAACGGCCAGATCCCGGCCTTGGCCAGGAAGGCAGTGGCCAGGATTGCGGCACCTGCGTGCAGCAGGCCGCGGTCGGCTTCCGGCACCAGCGGGATTTTCAGGGCCAGGTCGGCCATGTTCAGGGTGCCGGTGACACCATAGAGCATCGCGGCGCCGACCAGGAACAGCGACGAGGCGAACAGGTTGATGGCGATGTAATGCAGGCCGGCCTTTACCCGAGCCCGCCCGGAGCCGTGCAGCAGCAAACCGTAAGACGCTGCCAGCAGTACCTCGAAGAATACGAACAGATTGAACAGGTCGGCAGTCAGGAACGCCCCGTAGAGGCCCATCAGCTGAATCTGGAACAGCGCGTGGAAGCTGGCCCCGGCACCGTCCCAGCGGGCCATGGCGAAAATCAGTGCGCTGACACCGACGATCCCGGTAAGCACCAGCATCAATGCCGAAAGTCGGTCAACCACCAGTGCGATGCCAAACGGTGCCGGCCAGTTGCCCGGCAGGTAGACACCAATCGAGCTGGCTTGCCCCTGGGCCTGGACCCACAGCAGCAAGGTAATCGAGATCGCCAGCCCCAGGAGGCTGGAGAACAGGTTAAGGCGGGCCTTGAGAGGCCTGCGTTTTTCGCCCAGTAGCAACATCAGTGCCGCAGTGAGCAGCGGCAGCAGGATCGGCGCGACAATCAGTTGATTCATGAAACTCATTCGTTGGGCTCCCGGCCGTCCACGTGGTCGGTGCCGGTCAGCCCGCGCGATGCCAGCAGCACCACCAGAAACAGTGCGGTCATGGCAAAGCTGATGACGATGGCGGTAAGCACCAGGGCCTGGGGCAGGGGATCGGTATAGTTGAGCAGGTCCTGAGGCACGCCATCCTTGATGATCGGCTCCTTGCCGATGAACAGGCTACCCATGCTGAAGATGAACAGGTTGACGCCATAGGACAGCAGGCACAGGCCCATCACCACCTGGAAGGTTCGCGGGCGCAGGATCAGCCAGACCCCGGAGGCAGCGAGTACACCAATGGCGATTGCGATGACTTCTTCCATCAGGCGGCTCCTGTCTGGGTGGCTTTGGGCTGGCTGGCCGGGCGGTGGCCGCGCACCGACTGGTGAGCCAGGGCAGTAAGAATCAACAGGGTCGAACCGACCACCACGGTGAAGATGCCGACATCGAAGAACAATGCACTGGCGAAATGGATATCGCCCAGCAGCGGCAGATGCAGGTGTGCGGTGTGCGTGGTCAGGAAGGGGTAGCCGAGCAACATGGCGCCGCCGCCAGTGAGGGTGGCGCAGAGCAGGCCGGTACCCATCCAGCGCAACGGGCGCAAGCTCATTTGCGCTTCCACCCACTGGGTGCCGGCAACCATGTATTGGAGGATGAAGGCCACCGACATCACCAGCCCTGCGACAAAACCGCCACCGGGCTGGTTGTGTCCGCGCATGAACAGGTACATCGATACCACCAGGGCGATTGGCAGCAGCAGGCGCACCAACACCGCCGGAACCATCATGAAGCCCAGTGCCGTGTCGGCAGCCTGGCGCGGGTTGACCAGATCGGTGACCACGTCAGGTGCCAGCAGGCGTTGCTGGGCCGGTAGTTGCATGCTCTCGCGGGGGGGACGGAAGCGCCGCAGCAGGGCAAACACCGCCAGCGCCACGGCAACCAGCACGGTCACTTCACCCAGGGTGTCGAAGCCGCGGAAGTCGACGAGCATGACATTGACCACGTTGCTGCCGCCGCCCTCGGGCAGAGCGCGGCTCAGGTAGAACGAAGAAATGTCGTTGGGGGTCGGGCGCGTCAGCATCGCATAGGACAGCAGCGCCATCCCGGTACCCACCAGCACCGCAAGAATCAGGTCGCGCAGGCGCCGCAGGCGTGCCTGCTCCTGGCTGCCAGGCAAAGGCGAAACCCCCTCGATACGTCGTGGCAACCAGCGCAAGCCGAGGAGGATCAGTACCGTGGTAACCACTTCAACCGCCAGTTGGGTCAGGGCCAGGTCCGGTGCCGAGAACCAGACGAAGGTGATACAGGTCATCAGGCCGCAGACACTGACCATGGTCAGGGCTGCCAGCCGGTGGTACTTGGCTTGCCAGGCGGCGCCCAGGGCACAGGCAATAGCGATCAGCCAGAGCGTGACGAACACCCCGGAGCCCGGGATTTTCGGCCGGTCACCCCAGCTCAGGCCGCTTTGCAGCATCGGCAGCAGGCCTGCCAGGAACGCTACCAGCACCAGCATGAACAGCTGCTTTTGCAAGCGCCGGGTGGTCATGGTGCGCTCGAAGCGGCGGGCCATGCGCATCAGCTGCACCTGGCCGTGTTCGAACAGCCGCTTGCCATTGAATCGTTCGATCAGTGGTGGATAAGGGAAGCGGCCCAGCTTGAGCTGGTTACGCAGTAGCAGGTAGAGCAGGATGCCGCCGCTCATGGCGATCAGACTCATAATCAGCGGTGCATTCCAGCCATGCCAGATCGCCAGGCTGTATTCAGGCAGCGTACCGCCCACTACCGGCAGGGCGGCGGCAGCCAGCAGCGGCCCGACCGACTGGGCCGGAAACATGCCGACCACCAGGCAGGTCAGCACCAGCAACTCGACCGGCGCGCGCATCCAGCGCGGCGGCTCGTGCGGGGTATGCGGCAGGTCCGTGGCCGGCGGGCCGAAGAATACATCGACGGTAAAACGCAAGGCGTAGGCCACGCTGAACGTGCCGGCCAGGGTGGCGATTACCGGCAGGGCGGCTTCGATCCAGGCGCTGGAGTTGATGAACACGGTTTCGGCGAAGAACATTTCCTTGGACAGGAAGCCGTTCATCAATGGGACCCCGGCCATCGAAGCGCTGGCCACCATGGCCAGGGTCGCAGTGAACGGTATCAGCCGGAACAGGCCGCTAAGGCGACGGATATCACGCGTGCCGCTTTCATGGTCGATGATGCCTGCAGCCATAAACAGCGAGGCTTTGAAGGTGGCATGGTTGAGGATATGGAACACCGCCGCCACTGCCGCCAGGGGACTGTTCAGGCCCAGCAGCAGGGTGATCAGCCCCAGATGGCTGATGGTCGAATAGGCCAGCAGGCCCTTGAGATCGTTCTGGAACATGGCTGCGAAAGCGCCGAGCAACAGGGTGCAGGCCCCGGCGCCGCCAACGATCCAGAACCATTCTTCGCTGCCGGAAAGTACCGGCCACAGACGTGCCAGGAGAAACACCCCGGCTTTGACCATGGTCGCCGAATGCAGGTACGCCGAGACCGGCGTAGGCGCAGCCATGGCATGTGGCAGCCAGAAGTGGAAGGGAAATTGCGCGCTTTTGCTCAGGGCGCCGAGGAGAATCAGGGGGAGCAGAACGGGGTACAGGGCATGATTGCGAATCAGCTCGCCGGCAGCGAGGACCTTGTCCAGGTCATAGCTGCCAACCACATGGCCGAGCAGCAGTACCCCCGCCAGCAGGCACAAACCGCCAGCACCGGTGACCATCAGGGCCATGTAGGCACCGCGGCGGGCATCGGCGCGGTGATGCCAGTAGCCGATCAGCAGGAACGAGAAAACGCTGGTCAGTTCCCAGAAGAATACGATCTGGATCAGGTTGCCGGAGATTACCAGGCCGAGCATTGCGCCCATGAATGCCAGGAAAAAGGCGAAAAACCGTGGCACCGGGTCCTGGGGCGACATGTAGTAGCGCGCATACAGCGACACCAGGGTACCGATACCCAGCACCAGCAGGGAGAACAGCCAGGCAAAGCCGTCCATGCGCAGGACCAGGTTCAGGCCCAGGCTCGGCAGCCAGAGAAATTCTTCGCGGATCACCCCGCCGTGGGCGATCTGCGGGTACAGCAGGGCTACCTGGACGGTACCGACCAGGGCGACGAGCCCGGCAAGCAACGACTCGCTGTTGCGGGCGTTGTGCGGCAAGACAGCCGCCAGGCAGCTGCCGATGAACGGCAGAAGCAGTAGCACTATCAAGGACATAGATTTCTAATCTGCAGGAGTTTGTAAGGGATCATACGTGGCGTACCGTCGATCACCAACACAGAAGCTGTGGCAGAATTCTACAAAGGCGCTGTATCAAACGTTTTTTTTATAACAGTTTTTTTCAAAGGATAGACCGGTTTTGGCTCCTACAGCCCCGCTTCTTGTCCTTGTTCAGGCGCTTCAAGTACGTTGGGCGCCTGTTCCCGGCGTTTGATTTTAAGTTCGCTGACGATCACGGCAATGACGATCAGCAACCCGCCAAACAGGGCGATACCCGGCAAGCGCTCGCCTGCGATGCGTCCTACGATACCGGCCCAGACCGGCTCACCTGCATAGATCAGCGTAGCCCGGGTCGGTGAAACCGATTTCTGCGCCCAGTTCATGGCCACCTGAATGACCGCACTCATGGCGCCCAGACCCAGGGCGCTGAGCAGCAGCAGCCAGGAGAAATCCGGCAGTGGCTCCTGGGTAGGCAGCACCATCAAGAACGACAGCACCGAGGCCGTTGCCAGCTGCACCACGGTGACCCGGCGCACATCGACCTTGCCGGCATAGCGGCTGATCAGGATGATTTCCGCGGCGATCGCCACGGCACTGACCAGCGTGACGATCTCGCCGGTACTGAACTGCAGTGAGCCGCCTTCCGGGCCAGCCAGCAACATCAAACCGACAAAGGCCAGGCCAATCCCCAGGCTTGGCATCAGGCCTGGGCGACGGCCCAGTACCAGCCATTGCAGCAGAGGCACAAAGGGTACGTACAAGGCAGTGATAAAGGCCGACTGGCTGCTGCTGATGGTCTGTAACCCATAGGTTTGCAAGCCATAACCGAGCATGATCGAGATCCCGATCAGTACGCCGGCTTTGAATTCGGTAGCGGTCAGTCCCGACAAAGCACGGGCCGAGACCAGGCCGACGAACAGCGTGGCAGCGGCAAAACGCAGGCCGACAAAGAACATCGGTCCGCTGACGGTCATGACGTTATGCACCAACAGGAAGGTGCCGCCCCAGAGTATGGTGATAAACACCAGGACCAGTTCGGCCCTGCTCAGCCGGAACGAAACGGAAGGGCGATCTGCGCGGTTGATGGAAGTCATGGCCTTGCACACGGAAGAAGGGCGACGCACAATTGCGGCGAAGTGGGCAGTATACTGCGCAAATACAATTGGTGAGCAATATAGTGCACAAAAATTCCAGCCAGCGCGCCTCCGTGCTACAACATGTCAGCCAGAACGTTCGTCGCCTGCGCCACGTCGCTGAGCTCAGTCAGAGTGCTCTGGCAGAAAAGTCCGGCGTCAGCCGACGCATGCTTGTGGCCATTGAGGCCGGGGAGAACAATGTCAGCCTGACCACCCTGGATCGCCTCGCCGAGGCGCTGGGAGTGGCCTTTACCGATCTGATCCAGGCCCCTGACAACCGCGACCCGAGCCGCATCAACGAGCTGGCCTGGGCCGGGGTCCATCCCGGCAGCCGCGCGGTTTTGCTGGCCAGCTCGGCCGCCAGTCGCGAGGTGGAGTTGTGGGAGTGGCGACTGGAGCCGGGTGAGGTGTATCAATGCGAAGCTGATGCCGATGGCTGGAGCGAGCAACTGTATGTGGCCGAGGGTTGCCTGACCCTGGCCATCGGCGATCAGCAACACTTGCTGCGGGCCGGTGACTTTTTCAGTTATGCCAGCAATTGCATTCATGCCTATCGCAACGATGGCGAGGTGGCTACGCGGTTTGTGCGTAACGTAGTGATCTAGTTGGCCGCATCACAGTGATTGCCGGCCAGATACTCTTCGGTGGCGATCACCTGGGCATAGGCGAATGCCAGCGATGCCATGTAGGCCGCATGTACCTGGGCAGCAGGCACGGTCACACCATTGAATTCCAGGTCACGGCTGGCGCAGGCATCATGGATCACTGTGACGGCATAGCCGAAGTCGGCGGCGGCACGGGTGAAACCGTCGATGCACATATGGCTCATGCTGCCGATCACCGTCACCGCTTCGACCTTGTGCTCGTCCAGCAGCGCCTTGAGCTCAGTGTTCAGGAACGAATTGACTTTATGCTTGAGCACGACGTGTTCACTTGGCCGCGCGGCAACCTTGGGGTGGATCTGCGCACCTTCTGACCCCGGGGTGAAAAACGGTGCATCAGCCGATTCGAACTCATGGCGCACATGTACCACCAGGTCACCTTCGGCCCGGGTTGCGGCAAGAATCCTGGCGGCATTGTCGGCGGCGCGATCGGCGCCATCCAGAGTCCATTTGCCGCCTGGGAAGTAGTCATTCTGAATGTCGATGATGATCAGGGCGTGCTTGCTCATTTCAAAAGCCTCTATCGGTGAGTGGTTGTGGCCTGGTGATAGTTATAGGCTTGAGCGCTAGGCTTGCAGATTGGCGCGAACGACAAATTGGCGGGAAAAACTGACAATGACACAAGGCTGCGACACGCTGGAAATCGGCCTGTTGGTCTACCCTGGTGCACAGGCGGCAGCGGTGCATGGGTTAACCGACCTGTTTGCTATCGCCAATCGCCTGCGTCATGAGCTGGGTGCGCTGGAGCGCCCGGAGCTGCGTATCAGTCATTGGAGCGAAACCGCAGGTCAGCAGCTGACAGCGGTGTTCGATAGCCATCCGGGTGGTCACCATCGGCTGCGGGTAATGATCATTCCGCCGAGCCTGACCCAGACGCCGTCCCCTGAGTTGCTCGAACGTTATCGCCAGGATCTGTGCCAGTGGCATCGCAATGGCGCCTTGCTGGTGTCGGTATGTGTTGGGGTGTTTTTCATCGCCGCCAGCGGCCTGCTTGATGGGCGGCCAGCCACGACTCACTGGAATTTCGCTCAATCCCTGGCTGAGCGCTTCCCGGCGGTGAGAGTCGAGGCCAATCTGCCACTGCTCGATGACGGTGACATCATTACTTCAGCCGGACTGATGGCCTGGACAGACTTGGGTTTGAGGTTGGTTGAGCGTTACCTGGGCGAGACCTTGGCTGCCGAGACCGCACGGTTCCTTGCGGTGAAGCGCGTGAGTGGCAGCGCCCCCGGCAGTGTTTTCAGTCCGCGCCTGGATCATGGCGACGAAGCGGTGCTCAAGGTTCAGCACTGGTTGCAAAGCAGCGGTGCGCGGGATGTGAACCTGAAGGTCATGGCTGATTGCGCAGGCCTGGAGTCGCGTACCTTTCTGCGTCGTTTTCGCAGCGCCACGGGCCTCAAGCCTACCGAGTACTGCCAGCAGGTGCGGGTTGGTCGTGCTTGCCGGATGCTCGAGTTCACCAACCGCAGCATCGACCAGATCGCCTGGGGAGTGGGGTATCAAGACCCGGGTGCCTTTCGCAAGGTCTTCCACAAGGTCACCGGGCTTGCGCCCAGTGACTATCGGCGGCGGGTGGCGGGTAGTATCGGCTGATCCTGCCTTGCCGGGGGCTGGCCCTGAGCCTGGCCTATTCGGCTGCTTCCGGTCCGGGCTCCAAAAGCTGCGGTCCCGGTCCGTGCTCACTCAACTGGTCATTACAATTGCGCAGCGGGCAACTCTGTAACGACATGCAGCCGCAGCCGATGCAGCCATCGAGCTGGTCGCGCAGTACCATCAGCTTGTCGATACGCCGGGTCAGGTCCTGGCGCCATTGTTCGGACAACCGTTGCCAGTCCGTGACGCTGGGCGCACGGCCTACAGGTAGCGTCTGCAATGCAGCATGAATGGTCGCCAGCGGGATGCCCAGGCGCTGGGCCATCTTGATCACCGCCACCCGGCGCAGGGTTTCGCGAGGATAGCGTCGTTGGTTGCCGCTGCTGCGGGTGCTGTGGATCAGCCCCTTGCTTTCGTAGAAGTGCAGGGCGGTGACCGCAACCCCGCTGCGGGCAGCCAGCTGGCCGACGGTCATGATCTTCTCGGCGGTGCAAGGTTGAGGCATGGTGATAAATCTCTTGACCTTGAGTTAACTAGAGGTTTTACCCTGCCTGCCGTCGCGTCGCAAGTTCAATGGCAGGGAGAAAATGCCGATGATGGTTTCAGAGCGCAGCTTGTGCTTTATCCAGATGATCGAATTCGAGGTGATGCCAGAGCGTCAGCATGCTCTGGCCCAGGCGCTGAACGAGCGAAGTGAAGCGCTGGTGCTGCGCCATTCGGGCTTGCTGGGTGCGAGCATTCAGGCCAGTGTTGATGGCTGCCGCGTACTGCAGTACCTGCAATGGCAGTCGCGCAGCGCCTGGGAGGCGGCGGCCAGCAGCTTTGCACAGGAGCCCTTCCTGCAATTGATTCAGCAGCATCAGGCCAAGGGTGTGAACTTCGCCGCCTTTCAGACCTTGAGCAGCTTGTCGCGCAGCGCGACGGAGGGGCTGCATTGCCAACTGCCGGTCGCTCAGGAATACCAGGGTGAGTGGTGAGGGTAGTGGTCCAGGCGGGCACCGATGATCATCTCGCTGACCCAGGCGCCGAGAATCGAGCTGTAGGCTTTCTGGCTGCGGTCGCTGGACAGCGCGTGATCAGCGCCGTCAACGATTCGATGGGTCAGGGAATGGGCGCTGACGAACGCTGAGCGGTAACTCATCAGCGTGCTGTGCGGGACATAATCGTCCTGCTCCGATTCGACCAGCAGCACGTCACCGGCGAATTCGGCGCAGGCCCCCAGGGCGCGATTATCGGCGGGCCCCAGCGGGCGTCGGCGATAGTCGTTCAAGCGTTGGCGATCAAGGCCGTGCTTGGGCATTGTCCAGTCATCGTCCCAGTACAGCGCCGGCACCCTCAGGGCCAGCCATTTAACTGGTCTCAAGGCGGTCAACAAGGTCGCCAGGTAGCCCCCGTAACTGCTGCCGATTATGGCAATCGCACTGGTATCGACGGCAGGATGGCTGACCAGCCGGTCATAGGCAGCCAGCAGATCTGCCAGGTTTTGCTCACGGGTGACACTCAGGCGCTGGCTCTCGGTTTTTTCATGACCGCGCAAGTCGAAGGTCATGCACACGCAGCCCAGGCCAGTGATCTGCTTGGCGCGGGCCAGGTCGCGTTGCTGGCTACCGCCCCAGCCGTGAACGAAGAGAATGCCCGGCACCTTGTCGCCGGGGCTGACGATGGTTGCGGCAATGGTCTCATCGTCGACGTGGATCTCGATGGGCTCGCTATGGATGGTCATAGTCGCGTAACCGTGCATATTTGCAGATTCTTCCGAGTTCACTGTCATCCCCCTGGTAGAAAATGGTCGCATCGGCGGGCAGGTCGGGTGTGCCAAAGACTTCATGGGTCGAGGCGCGCAGGTGTGTCAGTGCAGGGTCTGCGGCAAATGCCTGCAAGGCCAGAATTTCGGCGCTGCTGGCACCACCGATGCGCCAGGATTGCTCGAGCACGCCGCTGCGCGGTTTGCCCTCACAGTTCATGCCCCGAGCGACGTCATAGTTGCGGCGTGAAGCGATAAAGCCGGGAAAGTTCTGCAATGCCGCCTGCTCATAGGTTCTGGCCTGGGTGATGGCCAGGCGCAGAGCATCTTCGAGCCTGAGTTGCAGCAAAGTGTCGTAGTCGCCGCGTACCAGCACCAGGTCCGAACCACCGTAGATTTCTTCGCCGCTATGGTCGTGAGTCAACTGCTGGGTACCGTAGTAGCTGCACAGGATGCCAGCCACCAGAGCCTGGCCGACACTGAAGGTCTGCACCTGGGTCAGGTTCTCTTCCAGGGTAAGTCCCCAGAGCGCGAGCTCTTTCTCATCAAGGCCGGTAAGCGCCTGTTCGACCTCTGCCATCGATGTGACCACGGTTTGCCCTCTGCCTGCCGTGGCGCGAACCGGTTTGATCCGTAATGGGCCGTCACGCAACAACAATGCGGCTGCATGCGCAGCGTCTTCCAGGCTGAACGCCGTGTAGCCGCGTAACAAGGCATCACTGGCCTGACGCGCAAAGTCATCGGTCCAGCCTAGCGGATAGCGGGCATTGGCAGGCAAGGGGTGGGAAATGGCTTTGGTGGCCATGTAGGGTCTGGCTACCACACCACCGAACAGGTCCTGGGTCGAGGCAATGCCGATCTCCTGATAACGAGCGGGATCGATCAGGGTTTCGGTGGGTAGGTAATAGAAGTTGTCATGTGCGGTTGGAGGGTGGGTTGGCACAACCACCTGTGTATCGAGCAACTGCGCCAGGCGTTCGGCAAGCTTCAGGTGCACGCTGTGTTCGTGTTCGGGGGTGTGCTGGCGGGTATCGAGCAGCACGACGCCTTGCTTGTGGTCGGTCGAACGGGGCATGGGCGAGTTCCTCGGCGGCGTCAGGTCCTCCAGGCATGAGGTCACTCCTCATGCAAGGACTGTAATGTTGTGAAGGCCTGAGGGCTCGGAAGTTCACTAGAATGGAAGAGGAATTGACTTCTGGTTATATAAATATATGTATTGATAATTTATCGTTCTAATTGGTTCTGAGGCACTATAGAGTCAATGCGTGCCTGCGCATATAAAGGCAGCGTCTTCTTTACTAGGCATGGACAACCAGAGAGCCTGCAGCAATGAACAGCTTCCCGTTGTATTTCGACTACGCCGCCACGACACCTGTCGACGAGCGAGTCATTCAGGTGATGGTCGAGTGCCTTGGTGCCTCGGGCAACTTTGGCAATCCGGCATCCGGGTCGCACCGCTATGGCCAGCAAGCCCGCGAGGCTGTGGAGCAGGCGCGTGTCCAGGTTGCCACACTGGTCGGTGCAGACGCCGGGCAGATTGTCTGGACTTCGGGGGCTACCGAGTCCAACAACCTTGCGCTCAAAGGCGTTGCCCAGGGGTACCGGGCAGGCCATATCATCACCAGTCAGATCGAACACAAGGCCGTGCTCGATAGCGTTTTTCAACTGGAGCAGGCAGGCTTTGCGGTGACGCGTCTGGCCCCTGACGCCCAGGGCCTGATCAGCCCTGAGGCAGTAACTGCGGCGCTGCGCGATGACACCGTGCTGGTCTCACTGATGCTGGTCAATAATGAGCTGGGCACCGTCAATGATATCGCTGCAATCGGCCAGCTTGTTCGTGATCATGGCGCGTTGCTGCATGTGGATGCCGCCCAGGGGGCCGGTAAGCTCGGTATCGACTTGAGGCAGTTGCCTGTAGACCTGATGTCGTTCTCGGCCCATAAGGTCTATGGGCCCAAGGGGATCGGCGCCTTGTATGTTGGTGAGCGCGCCCGGCCGTTGCTTCACGCGCAGATTCATGGTGGCGGACACGAGGGCGGCTTGCGTTCAGGAACGCTGGCCACTCATCAGATTGTCGGTATGGGCGCGGCGTTTGCCCTGGCGGGTGACCTGCAGGCAGAAGAAGCGCAGCGCATTGGCCAATTGCGCCAGCGCTTGCTTGAAGCTCTTGGTGAAATCTCCGGACTTGAGATCAACGGTAGTCCTGTGCAGCGCATCGACCATACCCTGAGCCTGACCTTCAAAGGCGCGAGTCCGCACTTTGCGACTCTTGCCGATAACCTGGCGTTCTCTTCGACCTCGGCCTGCAACTCGTCGAGCAACAAGCCCTCGCATGTGTTGCTGGCATTGGGGCTCACACCGCAGTTTGCGCGCCAGACCATGCGCTTGAGCCTTGGCCGCTATACCCGGGAGCAGGATGTCGATCAGGCTGCGGCGGCAATCAAAGCCTCGTTACAGTCGCAACCTTTCTGGGCGGTTGCCGGGGGCTGAAGCCTGCTCCATTATCTGCGGCTATAACAACGGATGCCGTGGTAGCAGGAGTCAGCATGAACACTCAGTCTTCAACGCAGGGAGCGGTGAACGCACGCCTGGCAGCGATTCGCCAGGTGATGAATCGGGAAGGGGTCGACGCCCTGCTGGTGCCGTCGGCCGACCCGCATCTTTCCGAGTACCTGCCAGAGTATTGGCAAGGCCGGCAATGGTTGTCCGGCTTCCAGGGCTCGGTAGGCACATTGATCGTTACGCCAGAGTTCGCAGGCCTGTGGGCTGATAGCCGGTATTGGGAACAGGCTGAGAAAGAGCTGGCCGGTAGCAGTATTCAGTTGATGAAGTTGCAGCCGGGCAAGCCGGGTCCGCTGGACTGGTTGGCCGAACAGGTACCTGAGGGCGGCGCGGTGGCTGTTGATGGTGCGGTCATGGCGTTGGCTTCGGCGCGTCAGCTGGCGGAGCGCCTCACGGCCCGCAATGCGCGCCTGCTCACAAAGAACGACCTGCTTGCCCAGGTTTGGAATGATCGTCCAGAGTTGCCAGGCAACCCGGTGTACCAGCACCTGCCGCCCGAAGCGACGGTGAGTCGCGCCGAAAAACTTGCCCGACTGCGCCAGACCCTACGCGAACGTGGCGCCGACTGGCACTTCATTGCCACCCTCGACGATATCGCCTGGCTGTTCAACTTGCGGGGCAGTGACGTCTCCTACAATCCGGTGTTCGTATCCTTTGCACTGGTTGGCCAGGAAAAGGCGATCCTCTTTGTTGCGCCCAGCAAGCTGGATGCATCGCTGTGCCAAGCGCTCGAGGCCGATGGCATTGAAGTGCGCGATTACACGGCAATCCATGCGGCATTGGCCGCCGTTCCGGGCGGCGATAGCCTGCTGATCGATGCGGCACGGGTTACCCAGGGATTGATTGACAATTTGTCGAGTGAAGTACGACTGGTCGAAGGTATCAATCCCACGACCCTGGCCAAATCGCAGAAAAGTACGCAGGACCTGGACCACATCCGCAATGCCATGGAGCAGGATGGTGCAGCGCTATGTGAGTTCTTCGCCTGGCTCGAGGTCGCGCTGGGGCGCGAGTCGGTCACTGAGCTGACCATCGATGAGCAGCTCAGCGCTGCCCGTGCCCGTCGCCCCGGCTTCGTGTCGTTGAGCTTTTCGACCATCGCCGCTTTCAATGCCAACGGTGCCATGCCGCACTACCGTGCGACCGAAGCGTCCCATGCCCGTATCGAAGGCGATGGCTTGCTGCTGATTGACTCGGGAGGGCAGTATCTGGGTGGTACCACGGATATCACCCGCATGGTGCCAATAGGCATACCAAGTCTTGAGCAGAAGCAGGACTGTACCCGGGTGCTCAAGGGCGTGATTGCGTTGTCACGCGCGCGGTTCCCGCGAGGCATCCTTTCACCGTTGCTCGATGCCATCGCCCGGGCGCCGATCTGGGCCGATCAGGTCGATTATGGTCATGGTACCGGGCATGGTGTCGGTTACTTCATGAACGTGCATGAAGGACCACAGGTCATTGCCTACCAGGCGGCAACGGCACCGCAGACAGCGATGCAGGCCGGGATGATTACCTCAATCGAACCGGGCACCTACCGTCCAGGGCAGTGGGGGGTACGAATCGAGAACCTGGTTTTCAACCGTGAAGCGGGGAGCAGCGAGTTTGGCGACTTCCTTGAATTCGAAACCCTGACGCTGTGCCCGATCGACACTCGCTGCCTGCTGTCGGAACAGTTGAGCGAGCAGGAACGCAGTTGGCTCAATGGCTACCATCAACTGGTGCGAGAGCGTCTTGCACCGCTGCTCGATGGGGCAGCGCTGCAATGGTTGCGGGCGCGCACTCAAGCGCTCTGATCCTGAGGGTATCGGCGTAAGCACAAAGGGCAGCCATCTGGCTGCCCTTTGTGCTGAATGTTCTTTATTTGCAGATCACGATCATGCTGCGACTGGTGTATCCGGCCGGGTTGAGTCCGAAAAGGAAGTCGCCAGACTCCGCGTCGTCGTCGCCAGAGCGGGCGATCACCTTGTAGCCTTTTTCGCCGCAGGCCGTGGTCGCTTTGCTATAGCACTTGTCCCAGGATGACGAGAGGCCCGAGCAACTGATATGCAGGCCTTTCTTGCCGCGCTTGACTTCAGTTTTCGCAGTCGCCGCGCACCCAGCAATGGCCAACATGGCCAGGATGAGCAAAATTCGTTTCATTCCCGTCCTTAATACGTGCCGGATCTGTCGCCCGGGTCTGTGTCTGTAGCTTATTCCTGATGCTTCTTGCGTCCCTGTCTTGTCAATTAGATAACACCAAGATTGACGTTCCATGACAGCTTAAAGATCGTAGATGCTCGGCACAATGACCAGTTTTGATTTAAATGCAAATATTTCTCAAATCAGTCAGCGGCTATCAGGGCCGGGCTTTCCTTGCGCATTGACAGTGTTGCCCCCACTGACGCGGCAATGATCGCCCCGATGGCCAGCCATTGCGTAACGCTCAGGACTTCCCCGAGAAACAGCAATCCCGAGAGTGCGCCAAAAGCAGGTTCGATGCTCATCAGCGTGCCAAAGGTCCTGGTAGGCATACGTGTGAGCGCGACCATCTCCAGGCTGTAGGGCAGGGCGGTTGAGAGTATCGCGACACCAAGAGCGATCGGCAGTAGTGCCGGGTTGAGCAATGCGCTGCCTGCATGGGCGATGCCGACGGGCGCTACAAACAGGGCGGCAATCATTACGCCTAGCGCCGCAGTCTGAATGCCGTTCTCGGCCCCTGCCTTTTGACCATAAAGGATGTACAGGGCCCAACATACGCCGGCGCCCAGCGCATAACCAGCGCCGATCAGGTCGATTCCGCCGCCGGTTTGGCCAATGGGGATCAGCAGCAACAATCCCGCCACGGCCAGGCCGATCCAGAGGAAGTCCACCGCTCGCCGCGAGGCATACAGAGCCACTGCAAGCGGGCCGGTGAACTCCAGGGCTACGGCAATCCCCAGTGGCACTGTGCGCAAGGACATATAGAAGAGGAGGTTCATGCCGCCCAGTGCCATGCCATAAATGATGACTGTGCGCAGAGTGCTGGCACTCAGGCGTGCACGCCAGGGGCGCAGTAGCAACAGCATGATGACGCTAGCGAATATCAGGCGCAGCGTGGTGGTGCCTTGCGCGCCAACGACAGGAAACATGCTCTTGGCCAATGACGCGCCGGATTGAATCGAAGCCATGGCGATTAGCAGCAGGCCGATGGGGAACAGCGTGGCGGCCAGGCTGCGGGGTTGGGCGTTCATTGTGGATGGGTGTTCCTTATAGATAGGTCGGGCGCACAAGGTCGATGTCTGTGGCTTATGATGCGCAAAGCCGGAATAATGAGCAATATAGTGCACATTATTCTTTTGTATAGGCTTTTCCAAATTAAAGCTTGACGCTCGATTTAAACGCTCTATAATTCGCCCCACTTCCGGCGCAGTCGGAACGGAAAACTCCTTGAGATTCAACGAGTTAGCTGTTCCAGGTA